>NZ_ANBC01000287.1:3577-17275 GCF_000341125.1 Nocardiopsis lucentensis DSM 44048
GCCCAGTGCCCGCCCGGTCACCCCTCAGGCGCTCGCCGCGCGGGTACGCGACGCGGCGGCCGACCTCACCCGGCGGCTGGACGGGCGTCGCGCCTCACCGTAGCGGTTCGCTGCGCTCGACGACCGACGGCAGCGGCGCCGTGCGCTCGACCATGCGCAGGATCCGCTCCTTGACGTCCTCGGGGACCTGGACGTAGAACTGCGTCGCCGCGTCGGCCTCCTCCAGTGCCAGGCTCTCGGCGGTCTCCGCCCAGCTGGGCAGTTCGGGGTCGGTGCGGTGGGTGTCGAGGACGAACTCGATGAAGTAGGTCAGCCTGCGGCCTCCCACGTGCACCTCGCGGATCCGCCGGATCTCCGGCCAGGCGATGAACGTCCCCTCCCCCGGAAACCACCACTTGCGTTCCTGCAGAACGGTCACCCCGTCGCTGTCGGCGCTGATGCCCTGACGAGTGATGCGCTGCGGCAACCCCCGAACGACGACGACGTTGCTGCCGGGGCCGACGAAGGCCATCACCACGGCGGCCGTACTCCACAGGACGACGGAACCGATCGGCGGATCCCCCGACACCAGGGTCCACACGAGCGAGCCGACCACGACGAGGAACCCCAGGGTCAGGACCGCGGAGAAGTACGCCACCGTCATCCACATCCGGGCGTTGGGCCCGCGCAGACTGACATAGCGCCGCAGGTGTGACACCCCGGAGGGCTGCTGGGTCAGGTCCGAGGGCACACCCAGGGCCGGGTCGGAGGCGTCGGGAGGTTCGGGGGAAGCCATACCCCCATTCTCCCAACTCTCCGGGGTGGCCGGTGCGCCGGGACAGCCCACACCACAGGCGCTCGCGGGCGGGAATCCGCGTGAAGCCCGGGCGTCGGTACCGCGCTCGGTCTAGGGTTCGCTCCATGAGACGCAACGCACGCGAGTACGACACCGAACTGCGGGCCAACGGTCGGATCATCTCCCTGGACGGAGTGGCCTACCAGGGCCGGACCGTCCTGCGGGAGGGACCCGAGCAGTTCGCACCGCTGGAGCGCTGGGCCAAGGGGGTCGCCGAGATCCTGGGCGAACCGGTGACCTGGCGCGCCCTGGACCGTGGGGAACTGGCCGCACGGGGCACGGTGCAGCCCGGGCCGGGAGCTCAGAACCTGCGCGCGCTCTGAGCACCGCACTTGGCGCACTGGAACTTGCGGTCATCACCGAGAATCCAGTCGTGCTCGCCACCGGTCGGACACGCTGACATCGACACCATCTCCTCAGGAGGGGCTGTTGGGGGTGCGTGGCGATCACTGTAATTCCCACCAACCACACGAGTCCCGGGAATGAGAAAGTCCACCCCATCCTTCACATCCGCGTCGGACCATGCCATTCCACGATGGAAACGTCGGCACGCGGTGTGATACCCCCGTCATTCCACGCCACTACCCCCGCCTCCAACGCAGACACGCACGACCCATCCCCGCGAACACCGCGAGGGGCCCGTCGCGACGGCGACGGGCCCCTCGGACGAAGTCACGGCTGGGACGATCCCGCGGGGCTACACCTCGGGCGCCCGAACAGCGTGGGTGTCGCGCGGCCGACGCCCGTTGAGGATGCTCCGCCCCGTCGTGAAGCGGCCACCGGGGCAACGGGCGGACGAAGCGAGGCGGCTCGGAACGAGCACGGCCTAGTTCTGGGAGGCCTTCATGTGGGCCTCGACCGCCGCGCGGTCGGCGCGCAGCTTGGCGAGCGCCTCGTCGAGGATGAGCTTGCCCTCCTCCTCGCTCCGCCGCTCCTTGACGTAGGCCAGGTGGGTCTTGTAAGGCTCGGTGCGCGGCGGCGAAGGCGGGTTGGCCTTGTCCTTGCCCGCGGGGAAGCCGCAGCGTGGGCAGTCCCACTCGTCGGGGACGGCTGCCTCGCTCGCGAAGCTGGGCACGACCTCGTGCAGGTTCGCACAGTAGAACGGAACCCGGATCCGCGGGGCGGCCTCGCCGCGCTCCGCCTCGCCCATCGGGCCGGCTCCGACTCGGCTGCCACGGATGGCACTGCCACTACCCACGAAAAACTCCTTCGGCGAACGCGCTCACCGGCACTCGGGCGAGCGTGACTGTGGACGGGGGAAGCCTCTGGGGGCGCCTGCTAGGCCCGGCCGTACAGGATGCCGAGGACGATGACGGAAAGGATCCACACGATGCCGACGGCCACCGTCATGCGGTCGAGGTTGCGTTCGACCACCGACGACCCGCCGAGCGAGGACGTGACCCCGCCGCCGAACATGTCGGACAGACCGCCGCCCTTGCCCTTGTGCAGCAGCACCAGGAAGATCAGCAGCACACTGAGAACCATCACGAAGATGGACAGACCGAGAGTCACACGCTCACCCGTAGCTCGACCCCGAAGCGGGGGGATGGACACCACGGCCCCCGTTTCCCACCCGTACCGGCGACGGCGCCGCGGCGCCTGGCCGACCGGTCGGATCATGGAAGGAGGAGACCGGGACGATTTCGGATTTTACCGTGCCGCCGGCGGCACGGGTGGGGACTTGCGCGATGCACGCAGATCCCCTCAGCGAAGTCTAGCCCGACGAGAGCCCCCGTCGGACACCCCGTCCGCCGAACCTGGACGAACCGGTCCGGTGGACGGGACATCGTGAGACGTCCAGCGACTACTGGTCGCCGTAACGGATCACCTTGACGAACTCGTCGGCCTTCAGGCAAGCACCGCCGACCAGGGCGCCGTCCACATCGGTCTGGGCCATGATGCCCGGGGCGTTGTCGCCCTTGACGGAGCCGCCGTAGAGCACGCGCACCGCGTCCGCGACCTCC
The DNA here is from genome assembly GCF_000341125.1 of Nocardiopsis lucentensis DSM 44048. Classification (GTDB taxonomy): domain Bacteria; phylum Actinomycetota; class Actinomycetes; order Streptosporangiales; family Streptosporangiaceae; genus Nocardiopsis; species Nocardiopsis lucentensis. The sequence goes on from NZ_ANBC01000287.1 coordinate 6,377, forward strand.
TGGGAGTACAGCTCGGCCAGACGCACGCGAACGGCCGCGCACACCTCCTGGGCGTCCTCGGGGGTGGCGACCTCTCCGGTACCGATCGCCCACACCGGCTCGTAGGCCACCACGATCCTGGCGGCCTGCTCGGCGGTGACCTCCTTCAGAGCGCCGTCCAGCTGGGCCAGGACGTGCTCGACCTGGCGGCCCTCCTTGCGCACCTCCAGGCCCTCGCCCACGCAGAGCAGCGGCACGATGTCGTTCTTGAAGGCCGCCTTGACCTTGGCGTTGACCAGGGCGTCGTCCTCGTGGTGGTACTCACGGCGCTCGGAGTGGCCGACCAGCACGTAGGAGCACTCCAGCTTGGCGAGCATCGCGCCGGAGACCTCGCCGGTGTAGGCGCCCTTGTCGTGGGCGGAGATGTCCTGGGCGCCGAAACCGATGCGCAGCTTGTCCCCGTCCACGAGCGTCTGCACGCTGCGCAGGTCGGTGAACGGCGGCAGGACGACGACCTCGACCTTGTCGTAGTCCTTGTCCTTCAGTGCGAAGGCCAGCTTCTGGACGAGCGCGATGGCCTCCAGGTGGTTGTTGTTCATCTTCCAGTTGCCCGCGATGAGCGGCAGGCGCTGGGACATGTCGTCACTTCCCGTCTAGGCTGTGCTTGTTTGGAGCCGGGCTCGCTCCGGGCCGCCGCTTGGCTTCGGCCCGTGTTCGGGCGCCCGAACGGCGACCCCCCGGAGCTTGGCGCCCCACCGGGGGCCACCGGAGGGGGAGCGTCTCAGGCGAGGGCGTCGATACCGGGCAGGTCCTTGCCCTCCAGGTACTCCAGGCTGGCGCCGCCACCGGTGGAGATGTGGCCGAAGGCCGACTCGTCGAAGCCCAGCGCGCGCACCGCCGCGGCCGAGTCGCCGCCGCCGACCACGGTGAAGGCGTCGGAGTCGATGAGCGCCTGGGCCAGCGCGCGGGTGCCGTCCGCGTACGGCTCCATCTCGAACACGCCCATGGGGCCGTTCCAGAACACCGTGCGGGTGTCGGCGATCTTCTCCGCGAACAGCGCCTGGCTCTTCGGGCCGATGTCCAGGCCCATCCGGTCGGCCGGGATCGCGTCGACGTCCACCGCCGCGTGGGGGGCGTCCGCGGCGAACTTCTCCGCGGCCACGACGTCCACCGGCAGGACGATCTCCACACCCTCGCGCTCGGCGCGCTCCAGGTAGCCGCGCACGGTGTCCAGCTGGTCGTTCTCCAGCAGGCTGGAGCCGACCTCGTAGCCCTTGGCCTTGAGGAAGGTGAACACCATGCCGCCACCGATGAGCAGGCGGTCGGCGGTGCCGAGGAGGTTGTCGATGACGCCGAGCTTGTCGGAGACCTTGGAACCGCCCAGCGCCACGGCGTACGGGCGCGCGGGCTCCGCGGTCAGCTTGCGCAGGACCTCGACCTCGGTCAGGACGAGGCCGCCGACGGCGTGCGGGAGCTTGCCGGGCAGGTCGAAGACACTGGCGTGCTTGCGGTGCACGGCGCCGAAGGCGTCCCCGACGTACAGGTCCGCCAGCCGGGCGAAGCGGTCGGCGAGCTCGCCGCGCTCGGCGTCGTCCTTGCTGGTCTCGCCGGGCTCGAAGCGCACGTTCTCCAGCAGCGCGACCTGGCCGTCGGTGAGGGCCGAGCAGGTGGCACGAGCCGACTCACCGGCGGGGNGTGCCGAGCAGCTCGCCCAGGCGGGCGGCCACGGGTCGGAGGGAGAAGCGCGGGTCCGGGGCGCCCTTGGGGCGGCCCAGGTGGGCGGCGACGATGACGCGCGCGCCGCGCTCGCGCAGCTTCTCGATGGTGGGCAGGGCCGCGCGGATACGGCCGTCGTCGGTGATCCGCTCGCCGTCCAGGGGCACGTTGAGGTCGGCCCGGACGAACACGCGCTTGCCGGAGACGTCGATGTCGTCGATCGTCCGCATGCTGGTCTCCTCGGTGGTCTGATCAGCCCGGACGTCGCGCCGGGCGAGGGTCGGGTGGGTGCTCGGACAGCGGCACCCCCTCGCGGTGGCGAAGGGGTGCCGTGGGGCGACGCGCGACGGGCGGGCCCTGTGTCCGGTGGTTACAGGTTGGAACCGACCAGCTTGGCCAGGTCGACCAGGCGGTTGGAGTAACCCCACTCGTTGTCGTACCAGCCGACGATCTTGACCTGGTTGCCGAACGCCATGGTCAGGCTGGAGTCGAAGGTGCAGGAAGGCGAGGTGCCGACGATGTCGGAGGAGACGATCGGGTCCTCGGTGTAGACCAGGACGTCCTTGAGCGGGCCCTCGGCGGCGGCCTTGAACGCGGCGTTGACCTCGTCCTTGGTGACCTCGCGGTCCAGGGTGACGACCAGGTCGGTCACGGAGCCGTCCGGCACCGGGACGCGCATGGCCATGCCGTCCAGCTTGCCCTGCAGCTCGGGGATGACCAGGGCGGTGGCCTTGGCGGCACCGGTCGTGGTCGGGATGATGTTCTGCGCGGCGGCGCGGGCGCGGCGCAGGTCCGAGTGCGGGAAGTCCAGGATGACCTGGTCGTTGGTGTAGGCGTGCACCGTGGTCATCAGGCCCTGCTGGATGCCGAAGCTGTCCATCAGCACCTTGGCCATGGGCGCCACGCAGTTGGTGGTGCACGAGGCGTTGGAGATGACGTCGTGCTGGGCGGCGTCGTACTTGTCGTCGTTGACGCCCATGACGACGGTCAGGTCCTCGCCCTTGGCCGGGGCGGAGATGATGACCTTCTTGGCGCCGGCGCTGATGTGCTTCCGGGCGTCCTCGGCCTTGGTGAAGCGACCGGTGGACTCGATGACCACGTCCACGTTCAGGTCGGACCAGGGCAGCTGGGCCGGGTCGCGCTCGGCCAGGACCTTGACGGTCTTGTCGCCGACGCGGATGAAGTCGTCGCCCACCTCGACGTCGCCGTCGAGGGTGCCGAGCACCGTGTCGTACTTGAGCAGGTGCGCGAGCGTCTTGGTGTCGGTGAGGTCGTTGACCGCGACGATTTCGATGTCGCTGCCGCCAGCGGCGACCGCGCGCCAGAAATTGCGGCCGATCCGACCGAAGCCGTTGACGCCTACACGGATGGTCACGGAACCAATCTCCTCATATGTCGCACATCATTTCCACCCGCGCATTCGTCCTCGCTCGCGACGTCCGCCCCGGTGGGAAGCCGAGGCAACCGCATTGAACAGGGTTAACACGCGCCAGGTGTTGTCAGAGAGCCTAGCGGAGCGCCAACGGACCACAGCGACGGGCCCTGAGTTCGCCGCCTCGCCGACCCTCATGGATTCGCGACCATACTGACACCGACCAGCGAAGAGGTCTATACCATTGTTGGAAGTTATCCGAGGGTTTCCCCAGTTAACAAAGCCGAACACCTGAGGGGCCGCAGGCAACCGCGCGTTCACACGGCGACGCTCCGGTCAGGGGACCAGCATGTCCGGAGTGAGGTTCGCCTCGGTCCCCTCGATGCCCAGATCGCTGGCCCGCTTGTCGGCCATCGCGAGCAGCCTGCGGATACGTCCGGCGATGGCGTCCTTGGTCAGCGGCGGAACCGACAGCTGACCCAACTCCTCCAGGGACGCCTGCTTGTGCGCCAGGCGCAGTTTCCCGGCGGCCACCAGGTGCTCGGGGGCGTCCTCTCCCAGGATCTCCAGAGCCCGCTCCACGCGCGCCCCCGCCGCCACCGCCGCACGGGCGCTGCGGCGCAGGTTGGCGTCGTCGAAGTTGGCGAGCCGGTTGGCGGTGGCCCGCACCTCGCGGCGCATCCGACGCTCCTCCCAGGCCAGCACGCTCTGGTGAGCGCCCAGCAGGGTCAGCAGCGCGCCGATGGAGTCCCCGTCGCGCACCACGACACGGTCCACACCGCGCACCTCGCGCGCCTTGGCGTGCACCTTGAGCCGCCGCGCCGCCCCGACCAGTGCCAGCGCCGCCTCCGGCCCCGGGCAAGTGACCTCGAGCGACATCGACCGCCCCGGTTCGGTCAGGGACCCGTGGGCGATGAACGCGCCCCGCCAGGCCGACTCGGAGTCACAGGCCCCGCCCGCGACCACGTGCCGGGGCAGCCCGCGCACCGGACGGCCGTTGTTGTCCACCAACCCCGTCTGACGGGCCAGGGACTCACCGTCCTTGATCACCCGGACCACGTACCGGTTACCCTTGCGCAGACCGCTCGGAGACAGGACGACCACCTCGGACTCGTGCCCGAAGACCTCGGAAATGTCCTTGCGCAGGCGGCGCGCGGCCGCACCGGTGTCGAGCTCGGCCTCGATCACGATCCGCCCGCCCACCAGGTGCAGCCCCCCGGTGAACCGCAGGATGGTGGACACCTCCGCCTTGCGGCAGCATGGCTTGAGAATGGCCAGACGGCTCAACTCATCCTTCACCACGCCGGTCATCGCCATCGCCGCGATCCTCCCCTTCGAACTGGCCCGTCCCAGTGACCCGCACCGGGCACCGGTGTGCACCGACGCGGCCCCGCCACGCCCGGTTTCCTTCGAGGCAGACTACTTGACCGCTCCCCTCCCCGAAGGGAGGGGATTCACCGGCGAGTCCACCTCCCATCATGAAATGTGTCGGGATTCCCGGCCGGCGGGGAGCAGCGACAGCGAAAGACGACTCCCCGGCCCAGCCGTGGGTGTGTCCCGCCGCCTACCGGCGTGCGGTCAACCGCTCCCGGCATCCTCCGACAACCGCTCCTCCACGTGGTCGCGCAGGACGAGCGCGTGGTTGTGCTCGGTGTCACGGGCGGCGTACAGAAGGGTGACCGGGCCGCGGCGCGCAGCCGCCAGCACAGGCTCCACCGCCTCCGGGCGGGCGTCCAGTTCAGCGCGATAGCGCTCGGCGAACCCGGCGAACCGCTCAGGGTCATGACCGAACCAGGACCGCAGCTCGGAACTGGGGGCCGCCTCCCGCAGCCACTCCACGCCCTCCAGGGACGCCCGGGACACACCGCGCGGCCACAACCGGTCCACGAGGAAGAGGCGCCCCCGCGGCGACGTCCGCCCCTCCTGCGAGTTCCCACGCGCACGCACCACGTCGTACACCCGCTCCACGTGAACACCGTGAACAACCATGTCGCGGGTCTTCCCCAGCGACACCCCGTCCACGCGTTCAGCCGACCAGGATCCGCTCGAAGGCCGCTGCGAGGCGCTCGGCGTCATGGCGCGGTGAACCGTCGTCACGCCCCAGGTCGGCCAGCTCCAAACGACCGCCGATCCCGCGCACCACCCGCTCCAGCGGTTCGATCTCCTCCACCGTGCCCCGATCGGCCAACACCACGTCCACCCCGAGTTTGGGCGCGTGCTCGTGCAGGACCTCCAGGTAGGTCTCGGGCCGAAAACCGTCGGTCTCGCCCCGTTGCGGCGACAGGTTGAGCGCCACCACACGCCGGGCCCGGGTGGTGACCAGGGCGTGCGCCAAGTCGGGGACCAGCAGGTGCGGCAGGACGCTGGTGAACCACGACCCCGGGCCGAACACCACCCAGTCGGCCTCGCGCACCGCCTTGACCGCCTGCGGGCTGGCGGGCGGAGCCTCAGGGATCAGGGAGATCGACCGCACCCGCCCGCTCGTGCTCGCGCACGCCACCTGTCCCCGAACCGTCGTCAGCTCCCCGGGCCGGTCGGGATCGATCCCCGCGACCTCGGCCGCGATGTCCAACGGCACCGAGGACATCGGCAGCACCCGACCGTGCGCGCCCAACAGCTGACCCACCCAGTCCAGACCCGCCACCGAGTCCCCCAGCAACTCCCACAGCGCCACGATCAGCAGATTGCCGACCGCGTGGCCGTGCAGTTCGCCCTCGGACCGGAACCGGTGCTGGACCACCTGACTCCAGGTGTGCCCCCACTCGTCGTCGCCGCACAACGCGGCCAGGGCCATCCGCAGGTCACCAGGGGGAAGCACACCCAGCTCTCGGCGGAGCCGACCACTGGAACCGCCGTCGTCGGCGACGGTGACGATCGCGGTGACGTCAGTGGTCACCCTGCGCAGTGCCGAGAGGGACGCGTGCAGCCCGTGCCCGCCACCCAGGGCGACCACACGGGGTGGGCGCCTCCCGTCACCGTGCGGCACCGTGCTGTTCGACATGATGGCTGTGGCCTGCCCCTCGTCCCGTGTACGGCTGGCGCTCGCGACCGCCCCGCCGCAGACGGCGCGCAGACGGTCGACCCACGCCCAGGACCGCCGGACACCGGCCCGCCAAAGGACCGGTACCAGCGGTGACCGGGCCAATCTAAGCGAAGACACCGCACTTGGCGATTCCGCTCACTCTGCGTGCGGCGCCCGGATCGGCGAGGAGGTCACTCCCGTCCGACGTCCCGGTGAACGACGTGCACGTCCACGCCCTGCGCACGGAGCCGCTCACCGAACTGCTCGGCCATGGCCACACTGCGGTGCTTACCGCCCGTGCACCCCACCGCGAGCGTCATGTAGTGCTTACCCTCACGCTGGTAGCCCTCGATGGTCAGCTTGAGCACCTCGGAGTAGGACTCCAGCATCTCCTTGGCCCCGTCCTGGGACAGGACGTAGTCGCGCACGGGGGCGTCCCGGCCGTTCATCGGCCGCAGATCGGGCACCCAGTGGGGGTTGGGCAGGAACCGGCAGTCCAGGACCAGGTCGGCGTCCACGGGCAGCCCGTGCTTGAACCCGAACGAGACGACGTTGGCGCGGATACGGCCCTCGCCGTCCTCTCCGAAGAAACCGAGCACGCGCGCCTTGAGCTGGTGCACGTTGAGCTGGGAGGTGTCGATGACCAGGTCGGCCTCGCCCCGGATCGCGCGCAGGGTCTCGCGCTCACGGGTGATGCCGTCGGTGAGCAGACCGTCGCCCTGGAGCGGGTGGCGGCGGCGCACCCCCTCGAAGCGACGCACCAGCGCCTCGTCCCCCGCCTCCAGGAACAACACGCGCGCGGTCATGTCGCGCTTGCGCAGCTCCTCCACCGTGGACAACAGGTCCTCGGTGAAGGCCAGCGACCGCACGTCCACGACGACGGCGACCCGCGGCACGGCGCCGTGGGTACGTCCGGCCAGTTCGATCATGGTCGGCAACAGCCCGGGAGGCAGATTGTCCACCACGAACCAGCCCAGGTCCTCCAGGGCCCTGGCCGCCGTACTCCGTCCCGCCCCGGACATACCGGTGACGATGACCACCTCCGGTGGCAGCTCGCCACCCAGTTCGACCGTCATGTGTCTCCTCCCCCGTGGGTGCCTTGCTGTGCTGGTGCCCCGTCGCCGTTTCGGTCCGAACCGGCGGTCCCGCCGGACAGGTGGGCGTGCACGGCCTCGGCCAGTTTGGGACCGATGCCCGGGACCGCCGCGATCTCCTCCGCCGTGGCCGAGGCCAGGCGTTTGACCGACCCGAACTCCTTGATCAGCGCCGACCTGCGGGTCGGGCCCAGGCCCGGCAGGTCGTCCAACGCGCTGCCCGTGAGCGCCTTGGCGCGCTTGTGGCGGTGGTAGCGGACGGCGAAGCGGTGCGCCTCGTCGCGCACCCGCTGGAGCAGGTACAGACCCTCGCCCGTACGGGGCAGGATCACCGGGTCCTCGTCGTCGGGCAGCCACACCTCCTCCAGGCGCTTGGCCAGACCGCACACGGCGATGTCCTCGATGCCGAGTTCGTCCAGTGCCCGACGCGCCGCCTCGGCCTGCGGGCGGGCTCCGTCGACCACCACCAGGTTAGGGGGGTAGGCGAACTTGCCGGGTGCGGGTACCTCCCCGGCGGAGCCGTCGCCGTGGCCACCGGTCCCACCCATCCGGGCGACCTCACCGGCGCGGGCGCTCTCCTCAAGGTAGCGGGTGAACCTGCGTTTGATCACCTCGTACATGGCGGCGACGTCGTGCTGTTCGGCGCCGCCCGCCCCGGACCCCCGAATGCTGAACCGGCGGTACTCGGACTTGCGGGCCAGACCGTCCTCGAACACCACCATGGACGCCACCACATGCTCACCCTGGAGGTTGGAGATGTCGTAGCACTCGATGCGCAGCGGCGCCTCGGGCAGGTCCAGGGCCTCCTGGATCTCGTTGAGGGCCCGGCCCCGGGTGCTCAGGTCACCGGCGCGGTGGGTCTTGTGGCGGGCCAGCGCCTCGCGGGCGTTCTTGGCCACGGTCTCCATCAGGTCCTTCTTGTCCCCGCGCTGGGGCACGCGCACGGTGACCGACGAACCCCGGCGTTCCGAGAGCCAGGAGGCGACGGCGGAGGCGTCCACGGGGGCGTCGGAGACCAGGACCTCGCGCGGGACCGCGCCGCCGGTGTCGGCGGTGGCGTCCTCGTCCGCGGCCTCCCCCGCGTCGCCGTAGAGCTGGCCGAGGAAGGTCTCCATCAGTTCCGCGGGACCGGCGTCGGTGACCTTGTCGACCACATACCCCCGACGCCCCCGAATCCGGCCGCCGCGCACGTGGAAGATCTGCACGGCCGCCTCCAACTGGTCGTCGGCCATCGCGATGACGTCGCAGTCGGTGGAGTCGGGCAACACCACGGCCTGCTTCTCCAGGGCGGCCCGCAGGGCCTCGATGTCGTCGCGGATGCGGGCGGCCCGCTCGTACTCCATCTCCTGGGCGGCCTCGCCCATCCGCGCCTGCAGTTCGCGGATGAACCGCCCGGTGTCCCCGGCCAGGAAGGAGCAGAAGTCCTCCACCAGCGCCCGGTGCTCCTCGGGGGTGGCCCGGCCCACGCACGGGGCCACGCACTTGCCGATGTAGCCGAGCAGGCAGGGGCGGCCGCTGTTGCGCGCGCTCCGGAAGACACCCGCCGAGCAGGTCCGCACCGGGAAGACGCGCAGCAGCAGGTCCACGGTCTCGCGGATGGCCCAGGCGTGGGAGTAGGGGCCGAAGTAGCGCACCCCGCGCCGCTTGGCGCCGCGCATCACCTGGACCCGGGGGATGTCCTCTTGGAGGGTGACCGCGAGATAGGGGTAGCTCTTGTCGTCGCGGTACTTGACGTTGAAGCGGGGGTCGTACTGCTTGATCCAGGAGTACTCCAGCTGCAGCGCCTCCACCTCGGTGCCCACGACCGTCCAGTCGACGTCGGCGGCTGTGGAGACCATCTGCTGGGTGCGCGGGTGCAGTCCGGCGAAGTCGCGGAAGTAGGAGGACAGGCGCGAGCGCAGGTTCTTGGCCTTGCCGACGTAGATGACCCGCCCCGAGGCGTCACGGAACCGGTAGACGCCCGGGTCGCGCGGGATGGATCCGGGGGCGGGGCGCAGGTGAGGAGTCGCAGCCATACCCCCATTCTGGTCGGTGCGAAGGACATCCGGCCACCCGAGCCGCCCACGTCACACCGGTGAAACGTCACGGGTGGATATCGGAATGCCCTAGGTTGGGCAGTACCGACGAACTTCCCAACCCGGACGTGAAAGGGGCCCTCCGCCGTGTCAGCTGGCCAATGGATCGCGATCGGTGTCGCCGTCACGATCGCCCTGCTGCTGGTCTTCGTGGTCCACTGGCTGCTCAACCACCAGCTGGGCCGGATCTGGCCGCAGGCCCGCTTCGTGGTCGCGCGGTCGACCTTCACCGCCTACGCCGCGGCCGCGGTGGTGGGCGCCAACCTGGCGCTGCCGACCCCCAGTGACGTCGGCTGGAGCACGTACCGGACCATCGAGCACGCGATGGTCATCCTCATGATCGCGTCGCTGACCGGTCTGGGGATCAGCCTGGCCTACGCCGCGACGGACATGATCCTGGCGCGCCTGTCGAACTCCAACGGCGACGCCGACCGCCGCGCCCGCCGCATCCAGACCCAGGTGCGGCTGGTGCGGCNGGTGGTCACCTCGATCATCGTGGTCCTGGCGATCTCCGCGATCCTGTTCACCTTCGACGAGGTGCGCGCGCTCGGCGCCGGTCTGCTGGCCTCCGCGGGCATCATCGGTATCGTCGCCGGTGTGGCCGCCCAGTCCACCCTGGCCAACCTGTTCGCCGGCCTCCAGCTGGCCTTCAGCGACTCCCTGCGCATCGGCGACGTCGTCGTCATCGAGGGCGAGTGGGGCCGGGTGGAGGAACTGACCCTGGTCAACGTCACGGTGAAGATCTGGGACGAGCGCCGCCTGGTCGTGCCGGTCGCCAACTTCACCACCATGGTCTTCGAGAACTGGACGAAGCAGGGCACGGAGATCATGGCGAAGGTCATGCTGCCCCTGGACTGGGAGGTCCCGGTCGAGGCCCTGCGCGAGGAGGCGGGCCGCCTCATCACCTCCAGCAAGCACTGGGACGGCCGCAGTTGGTCCTGCCAGGTGGTGGACATCCTCAACGAGGGCCTGGTGGTGGTGCGGGTCGTCGCGACCGCCTCCGACACCGGCGACCAGTGGAACATCGCGTGCGAGATCCGCGAGCACCTGGCCGCCTGGCTGGTCGAGCACTACCCCGAGTCCCTGCCGCGCACGCGCACCGAGTTGGTCACCGGCGGGGACGACGCGGACTACGCGGCCCGGTTCCCCACCTCGGCGTTCCGCCGGTCGGGGAGCGCCCGCAGAGCCGAGAGGGCCCTGGTGGAGCACGAGGAGGCCGGGGAGAACTGATCCGAACGCGGCGGGGCCCAGGACACCAGCGTGTCCTGGGCCCCGCGGCGTTCCCGGGCACCGCCCGTGGCGCGTCCTCAGTCGAGGATGATGTCGGTGCCGTCGACGGTGACGGTGAACGGCTCCAGGGGCTCGGTGGCCGGGCCGACCACGGCCTCACCGGTGACCAGGTCGAACTGGCTGCCGTGGCACAGGCAGCCGATGACCTCGGTCACCTCCTGGACCGTGCAGCCGCCGTGCGTGCAGGCCGCGCTGAAGGCCCGGTAGTCGCCCTCCTCGGGCTGGGTGACGACGAGCTTGCTGTTGCTGAAGACCGCTCCCCCGCCCACCGGGACGTCCGTGGTCTGCCCGACCACCGTGCCGCGCCGCACGTCCTGCGGCTTGGGCGGCTCACCGCAGGCCGCGGCACCG
>NZ_ANBC01000288.1 GCF_000341125.1 Nocardiopsis lucentensis DSM 44048
CACCAGCGCCGGAACCCACGCCGCCGCCACCAGCAGCACGGGCCCCAGGACGGCCCCGCCCGCCAGCGGAGCCAGCAGGCCGAACGGTCCCCGGCGGTCGGCCCTCGCCGCCCACAGCACCCGGCCCAGTACCCCGGCCACACCCAGGACCGCCACCACCAGACCCGCCGCCACCGGGGCCAACCCCAGCTCGTCGGCGGCGAACAGCCCCACGTGCGCGTTCATCGACGACACCCCCACGCCCAGGAAGAGCGAGAACA
>NZ_ANBC01000289.1 GCF_000341125.1 Nocardiopsis lucentensis DSM 44048
CCCGGCGCCGACCGCGAGTCCCAACTCCGCCGGTCCCGTGCCCAGGTCGGGGCCGAGCCGCGGCGCCAACGCCGCCACCGTGAACAGGGGCAGCATCGACCAGGCCATGACCAGGGTCAGCAGCACGGTCGTGCCGCCCACCCGGTCTGGCGTCCTCGTCTCCTCCAGGCGGTCGGGGGTCATCGGCGCTCCGATACGGTCAGGGGGTATATGAGGTCCCGGTCAGTGTCTCATCCCGCTCGCGGGTCCGCTCCTTCGCGTCCGCCCCGACCGCCGCATCCGCCGCGTCCGCCCCCGCCGGGCCGCTCCTTCGCGCACGCCACCCGAGGACGGCGTCCACGGCCAGGAACACCAGCAGCGACACCCCGACCAGCGGCACCGCCCAGCCGACCGCCGCCAGCACGACCACGGTCACCGCCTTCAGCGGCAGGGGCAGCGCCCGGAAGGCACCGCGCGGGTAGGGGCGGCCGACCCCCAGCGCCCGCGACCGCGTGGGCCGCCGCTGCCACCACATCCGGTAGCCCCAGCCGACGACGGCCAGCAGACCCGCGGTCAGCACGGTCAGCACGACCTGGTTGGCCACCCCGAACAGCAGCCCCATGTGGGCGTCGATCCCCCACCGGGTGAACTTGGCCATCAGCGGGTAGTCGGCGAACCGCACCACGTCGGTGACCTCCGCCGTGTCCGGCGCGATCGCCGCGCTGTCCGCCCGCGTCGGCCAGAGCCGGTCGAGCTGCCGGACCACGTAGGGCGAGGCGGGCGTCTCGGGGTAGGCGATCTCGATCGGGCCGTCCAGACCGGCGTCCCGCGCGCTGGCCGACACGGCGTCCACGCCCAGATCCACGCCGGGTGAGGCGGGCGGGGCCTCCGCGGACACCGACGGGGTCGTCCAGGACATCCGTTCCCGCAGGTCGGCGATGTTTCCGCCCGCGTACTGCGACCACGTCATCCCGGTCGCCGACAGGAACAGCAGGCCCACCGTGATCCACAGACCGGTGGCGCCGTGCAGCGAGACCGACCGCGCCCGCCCCCGGGACGTTCCCGAACCGGGCACCAGCGCACGGCGCGCCCCGCCTCGCGACCGCCGCACCCGGGCGATCCACAGCGCGACGCCGCCCAGCGCGACCACCCACAGCCAGCTCGCCGCGAGTTCGCTGTACAGGCGTCCGACGTCGCCCAGGTGCAGGTTCCGGTGGAACACCTCGATCCACGTGCGCACGGGCAGCGCCCCGCTGGCGCCGTAGGACTCGGTCACCCCGAGCACGTCACCGTCGTAGGGGTCGACGAACACCGCCGCCCGCTGCCCCGAGCCCAACCCGGGCACGTCGAACAGCACCCGCGTGGCGTCCTCCTCGGTCGTGGGCGGACGCACCGCGTCGAGTTCGGCGTCCGGCAGCTCCTCCCGCGCCACCCGCACCTGTTCGTGGAGCGGCAGGGTCTCCCCGGCGGGTTCGACGCGCAGCAGGTCGGCGTAGGCGGCGTCCTCGATCTGCGGCGTCCACACGTACAGCAGTCCGGTGACCGCCGCGATCAGGACGAACGGGGCGACGAACACCCCAGCGTAGAAGTGCAGCCGCAGGACCAGCGGCCGGAGCGCCGTCCATGCCCCGCGCCGCGTCCGTTCCGCCGCGTCCTCGGGGGGTGTGCCTTCGGCCTGTTCCATGGCGGCGTTCTCCTCGTCGTCGGCGCGTCGCGCCGATGCTGGTGCTGTTCTCCCTGTTCAGGTCGTTCGCGTGGCCTGTCCGGTTCCCGCGCCGAAATGTTTGGCCCCGGGGGCGAGCGCGGCGGCGCCCGGCCCGAGGAAGCACAGGGCCGCGCACACGGCGAGTACCGCCTCGGTGCCGAACGCCTGCGTCGCCGGGGCGATCAGCGCCAGACCGACCGGTGCCAGGCCGTAGGAGAAGAGGAAGTCGAGTGAGGAGACCCGGGCGAGCTTGTCCGGCGCGACCTCCCTCTGGGCGGCGGTGAACCACGGCACGTTGAACAGCTCGATCCCGATTCCCGCGAGCACGTAGGCGGCGACCACCGTCCACGGGCTCACGGGGAACAGCAGGCTCAGCGGCGCGAACCCGTACAGCGCCAGACCGGCCAGCGCCGCCCATCCCCGGGAGGCG
>NZ_ANBC01000290.1 GCF_000341125.1 Nocardiopsis lucentensis DSM 44048
CCACCGGCAGGAGGACGCTGGTCGCGGAGTATCCGGCGGCGATGACGGCGGTCAGCGCGCCCAACCCGGCGAGGAACCAGGTGTGCCGCCGGGCCTCGCGCAGCCCGTCGGCGAAGTCGGTGACCGGCGACCACCGCCGCCCCGGGGCCGCCGTGACCGGCCGCACCCGTGCCCCCTTGGGCGGGGCCAGTGCCGCGACCGCCCACGTCGCGGCCGTGACCAGCAGCAGGGCGGTCGTTCCCAGGACCGTCGACAGCAGCGCCGTCAGCGCGGGGGCGACCAGGGTGGTCACCCTGACGGAGATGGTGAGCGCCGCGTTGGCCCGCTGCCGCCGGGGCTCGTCGACCACCTCGGCGGTCAGCGCCTGGAACGCGGGCCGGCACGCGCCCTGACCCGCGCCGACGACCGCCGCCGCGACCGCCGCGAGCGCGATGGCCGAGGTCCCCGAGGTCCCCACGCCGGTGGCGACCACCGGTGTGGCCACCGCGGCGGTGAGCCCCGCCCACAGCACCACCGACCGGCGGGAGAACCGGTCGGCGAGCAGTCCCCCGAGGGGGAGGGCGACGAGGAAACCGGCGGTGCGCGTGGCCAGGGTCAGGCCGAGCCCGAGGGCGGTGAGCGAACCGTCCAGGACGGCCAGGCCGAGGATGAACGGCATCGCCCACGTGGCCAGGCCGGAGGCGGTGTTGCCCGTCCACAACCGGAGGAAGGCCGGGTCCGGCAGCACGCGCGTGCGCGGTGGGGAGGGGCTTGCGATCTGGGTCTCCTGAGGGTGGGCCACGGTCGTTCGACGTCCTTTCCACGTGCGGTCGGTGAGGGAGGGGGCCGTGCGCGGACTCGCCCGGACGGCCGTGCCGGGCACACGGCCGACACCCCGCGCGGTGCCGGTCCCGTGCGGGGTGTCGAGACCGTGGGGGCGCCTTCGTGCCCGGGGCGGCGGTCGTTCCCGAGACCGAATCCCCGCGCGGAGCCGACACCGTCCGTCGGGCCGCCCCCGCGTCCCGAGGCCGACACCGTTCCCGGGGCGGTGTGCCTCCGCGGCGGGTCGATCGACGGCGTCCCGAACGGTGGTTCCCGACACTCTTTGATGACAATGGTTATCGTTTTCATTAAGATAGCGCACGACCTCCGGAACCCGGACGCCCCGCGCCCCCTTCGCGTCCGCGTGCCACATCCGCCCCAGGAAGGACCCCTGTGGACCGCTCCCTCGTGACCGAGCTGCCCCCGCCACTGCCCGCCGAGCGGATCCTCGCCGTCAATCCGCCCAGGAACGACCTGCGCACCACCCGCTCCTACACCTGGAACGGCTGGGACTTCGAGGTGCCGCCCGGGGTCTTCCTGCCCGGCGGAACCAGCCGGATGATCCACCAGCGCCTCCTGGACGACGACATCGACGTGCGCGGCCGCCGCTACGCCGCCATGGGCGTCGGTCTCGGCGTGGAGGCCGTCGCCGCCGGGGCCCGCGGGGCCGGTGAGGTCCACGCGATCGACGTACACGCCCCCAGCGTCGAGGCCACCGCCCGCAACTTCGACCGCGTCCTCGACGGCGGCACCACCACCCGGCTCGTGCCCTGGGTCAGCGACATGTTCGCGGGCCTGCCCGACGACGCCCGCTTCGACGTGGTCACCTTCAACCCACCCGCCGTCAGCCATCCCACCAGCATCGACCCCGACGTCGTGCGCAACGTCTGCGTCGGCGCGTCGATCACCGCGACGTTCTTCACCCAACTGCGCGAGCGCCCCCTCCTGGCCCCGGACGCCGAGGTCTACCTCATCGCCTCCAACACCGCCGACCTGCGCCGCGTCGTCGCCCACGCCGAGGGCTCCGGCTTCTCCGGCGAGGTCCACCACCGCCACGACTGGGGCGACGGCGTCCTGACCTACCTGTTCCGCTTCCGGGAGGACGAGCGCCGGTGACCCTCGACGACCTCTTCCGCGACGCCCTCGGCCAGGTCGGCGACACCGCGGCCACCAGTGTCTTCTGGCTGCACCACGGCACCCGCCTGGCCGGGAGCGGCACCACCTACCTCAACCGGTACGTCGCCGTCCGCGTCGGCGGGGCCTTCGGGGCCTGCGCCTTCGAGGACGGTCAGATCCCGCCGGACCTGTGCCGCGAGGCCTCCGGCGCGCCCCTGGCCGACCTGCTGGCCGAGGGCCCGCTGCCCCTGCGGACCGCCGCCCTCGACGCCCACCTCGGCCACACCCGCCCGCACCGCGACGACCCCCGCGCCGAGCCGGTCACCCTGCCCGCCGGGACGCCCGAACAACGCGCCGCCGCCCGCGACGCCGCCGTCGCCGAGCTCGCCCCCGTCACCGAGGGAGCCAGGATCGCCCTCATCGGCGTCGTCAACCCCCTCGTGGCCGCGATCCGCGAGCGCGGCGGCCAGTGCCTGCCCTGCGACCTCAACCTGCGCACCACCCGGTGGGGCGACCCGATCACGGAGTCGATGGCGGAGGTGGTCGACGCCGCCGACGCCGTCGTGGCCACCGGCATGACCCTCGGCAACGGCACGTTCGACGAACTCCTCGCGCGCTGCCGCAAGCGCGACATCCCGCTGTACGTCTACGCCCAGAGCGCGAGCGCCGTCGCCCGCGCCTTCCTCGGGCACGGGGTCGCCGGGGTCTCCGCCGAACCCTTCCCGTTCTCCCAGTTCAGCGCCGACCCCACCACGCTCTACCGCTACCGGGCCACCGGCACGGCCTGAGGCCGCTCCGGCCCCCGAACAGGGCGGGCGGCGCCCTCGTCCCTCCCGCGCGCCCGCCCACCCGTCAGCCACTCCCAGCGGATGGCCTCCGCCCGCACGACCCCCCACCTCACCAAGGAGAACGACCGTGGACGAGCACGTGTCCGAAGCGATCGGCCGCCCCGACCTCATCGACCTCGGCGGCGGCCTCCTGTGCCTGCGGTTCGAGACCCTCAAGGTGGTCTCGGCCCTGGCCGCGGTCCGCCGCCTCATCGAGACCGGGGCCGTCCGGCCCGGCGACACCGTGATCGACAGCTCCAGCGGTGTCTACGCCCACGCCCTCGCGCTGGCCTGTCACAGGTACGGGTTGCGCTGCCGCATCATCGGCTCCACCACCGTGGACCGCACCCTGCGCGCGCAACTGGAGATCCTGGGCGTCCACCTGGAGCAGATGGAGTCCACCGACGACCTCGGACTCGACCAGAACCGCCGGGTGCGCCGCGTCCGGGAGATCCTCGCCGCGAACCCCGACCACCACTGGATGCGCCAGTACCACGACCCCGTCCACTACCTGGGCTACCGCGAGGTCGCCGAGACGATCCGCCGCGAGGCGGGCGGCGGTGGCCTCACGCTCGTGTGCGGCGTCGGGACCGGTGCCTCCAGCGGGGCGATCGGCACCTACCTCCGCGAGAGTGACCCGGACACCCGCGTCGTGGGCGTGCAGCCGTTCGGCAGCGTCACCTTCGGCGGCGACGGCGTGCCCGACCGGGACATCATCATCGCGGGCATCGGCAGCGCCATCCCCTTCGGCAACGTCGACCACACCCTCTACGACACCGTGCACTGGACCGGATTCGAGGCGGCCCTGGCCGGGACGGTCGACCTGCTCCGGCGGCACGCCGTGTTCGCGGGACTCTCCAGCGGCGCCGCCTACCTGGCCGCGCGGTGGGAGCTCGAGCTCGACCCCGGCCGGACGGTGGTGTTCGTCGCCGCCGACACCGGCCACCGGTACACCGACTCGGTGTTCGCCCGGCACCGGGAGGCCGAGGCGGTCGAGGACCTCAAGCCGCTGGACGTCGCCGACACCTCCGAACTCGAGCTCCCCTGGGCGCGCATGGAGTGGCGTCGGGCCGGGGCGCCGCGCCAGGCCCAGTTCGATCGCACCGCCTGAGCCACCCCCCACCACGAACGGGCCCCGTGCGGATCGTCTCCGCACGGGGCCGTGTCCTCGTGGTCCCGCGCTTGGCCTCGGACCGGACGGCAACCCCCTGAGGTCACCGTTCAGGACCTCAGGAGTCCAGTTCGCGCAGGTACTCGGCGAAGCCCTCCAGGCCGTCGATGTTGCGCGGGCTGGAGATGCCCTCGTTGTAGTCGAGGATGTAGAAGTCGTCGTTCTGGACCGCGGGGAGGTCGGCGGTGGCCTCGTACTCCCGCAGGAACTCGATCTTGTCCTCGGCGGGCTGGTCCCCGTAGTCGAAGATGATGATCACCTCCGGCTGCGCCTCCACGACGGCCTCCCATCCCACCTGGGTCCACCGCTCGTCCAGGTCGCCGAAGACGTTCTCACCCCCCGCGAACTCGATGATGTCGTTCGCGGGAACCTGGCTCGCCGCCGTGAACGGCTGGTCGGTGCCCGAGTCGTAGAGGAACACCGGAACCGGGTCGCCCCCGGGGGCCTGCTCCCGGACGGCCTCGACCCGCTCCCGGTACTCGGTGACGAGCTCCTCGGCCCGCTCCTCGACACCGAAGATCCGGCCCAGCCGCTCCAGGTCGGTGTACAGACCCTCGAACGGGGTGTGGCGCTCGGGGAAGTTCGGGTAGTTGTAGCAGGACTCGGCGTGCATGAAGCTCTGGATGCCCAGCCCGTCGAGGATCTCGGGGGTGATCCCGCGCTCGTCGCTGAAGCCGGACTGCCACCCGGCGAGCACGAAGTCCGCCCCGGCGTCCACCACCAGTTCCCGGTTGAGCAGGTCGTCGCTGAGGAACTCCACCCGCTCGTACTCGGCGGCCCAGGGGGACTCCGAGACCGGCGGGTTGGCGGGCGGCAGGACGTAGCCGTGCACGTGGTCGGTCAGGCCCAGCGCGAACATCTTGTCCGCGCTGCCGCCCTCGTAGACCACCGCGCGCCGCGGCGTCGTGTACTCGACCTCCTCGCCGCAGCGGTTGACCGTGACGGTCGCGGCGGCGGCGTCCTCGGCGCCCTCGACCTGGGCTCCGCAGCCCGCGGTCAGCAGCGCGAGGGCGCCGAGCGCGGCGGCGGCGCGCGGCGGTCGGCCGAATCGGTGGCTCATGTGGTGCCTTCCTCTGGTGTGTCGGGGTTGAGGGTGTAGAGGAGCTGGGGGTCTCCGGTCAGGGGGTGGGGGACGACCGTGGCGGCCACGCCGAAGACCCGCTCGACCAGCTCGGGGACGAGGACCTCCCGGGGGGTTCCGGAGGCGACCAGGCGGCCCTCGGACAGCACGCCGATGCGGTCGCAGACCGCGGCGGCCAGATTGAGGTCGTGCAGGACGAGCAGAACGGTGATCCCGGCGCTCCGCACGAGCGACAGCAGGCCGATCTGGTGTCGCACGTCGAGGTGGTTGGTCGGCTCGTCCAGGACGAGGACCCGCGGTTCCTGCACCAGGCAGCGCGCGACGAGGACGCGTTGGCGCTCGCCGCCGGACAGCGAGAGCACGCCCCGGTCGGCGAGGTGGGCGACGTCCATGCGCTCCATCGCCGCCCGGCACAGCCCCCGCTCGCGCGCGTCCAACGGCCGGTTGCCCCGCACGTGCGGGGTGCGGCCCAGCGCGACGATCTCGGCGACGGTGAAGTCCAGGTCGCTGCCGCCCTCCTGGGTGAGCGCGGCGACCGACCGGGCGCTCTCGCGCAGGCTCAGTCCACTCAGGTCCCGCCCGTCCAGCCACACCGTGCCGCGCGAGGGCCGCAGCGCCCGGTAGACGCAGCGCAACGCGGTCGACTTGCCCGACCCGTTGGGGCCGACCAGCCCCACGACACGGCCCTCGGGCACCTCCAGTGACAGTTCGCGCACCAGTTCCGTGCCGCCGACGGCGACCGACATCCCGTCCATACGCAGTTCCATCAGCGGCCTCCGAACAGGTAGCCCCTGCGGCGCAGCAGGAGGATGAACACGGGGACGCCGACCAGCGCGGTGATGAAGCCCAGGGGCAGCTCGCGCGGGGCGGCGACCACCCGCGCCACCAGGTCGACCCAGACCATGAACACCGCGCCGACCAGCGGCGCGACCGCCAGCACCCGGCGGTGGCCCGCGCCGACGACGATGCGCACGACGTGCGGGACGACCAGGCCGACGAATCCGATCGCGCCGCTCACCGCGACCATCGCGCCGGTCATCAGGGCGGTGATGAGGAACAGGCCCCGGCGCAGGCGGTCGGTGTCCACACCCAGGCTGGCGGCGGTCTCGTCGCCGAGGGTCATGACGTCCAGGCGGCGGCTGGCCGAGACGAGCAGGGCGATCCCGGCGAGCACGATCGCCGTGACCAGCGGCAGGGAGCCCCACGTCGCCGCGCCGAAGCTGCCCATCGTCCAGAACAGGACGGTGCTGGTGGCCTCGTTTCCGGGGACGAAGTAGACGATCACCCCCATGACCGCCTGGAAGCCGAAGGACAGCGCGACGCCCGTGAGGACCAGGCGCAGCGGCGTGATGCCGCCGGCCGACAGCGACGCGAGGTAGACGAGCACCGTGCCGCCCAGCGCGCCCAGGAAGGCGCCCGCCGAGACCGCGTAGACGCCCAGGGAGCCCAGGACACCGAAGACACCCACCGCGACGGCGCCGACCGACGCCCCCGACGAGACGCCCAGGACGAACGGGTCGGCCAGCGGGTTGCGGACCAGCGCCTGGACGGCCGCGCCGACGGCGCCCAGTCCCGCGCCGACGGTCGCGGCGAGCAGAACCCGGGGCGTGCGCAGCTGCCAGGTGATCTGGTACCGCGTGACCTCGTCGGCGCCGATCAGGTCACCGGTGGTGCCCGCCCACAGGTAGCGGAGGGTGTCGGTCGGGGCGATCACCGCCGACCCCAGGCCGATGGCGAGCACGGCGGAGACGGCCAGCAGGACGGACAGCGCGGCGACCGTCCAGGCGGTGCCCGGGAGGCCGCGGGGGGTCCGCGGGGGCGGGGGAGCGCCGACGGGCGGCGGCGGGGCGGTCGGGGGCGAGGATGCGGTCCGCGCCACGGGGCGCACCTTCCTTCTCGGGACGGGGGAACGGGCGGCGGCGGGGGACCGCGCCGGGGTTCGCGGGGGCGTCGTGACGGGCGGGAGAAGGGGGCGAGGGCGGTCCTCTCCCCAGGACAGGGGGCGAAGCCGGATAGATAATGAAAATGATAATCATTCTGTCAAGCCCCAGGTGAGCGGAGTCCCCGGAGTCGGCGGCGGCCGCGCGCGGAAGCCC
>NZ_ANBC01000291.1 GCF_000341125.1 Nocardiopsis lucentensis DSM 44048
TGGCAGTCGGGCGACGCGTAGAAGCGCAGGAGCCCGTCGGTGCGGTTCTTGGCCCGCTCGGCGGAGGGCAGGCCGGGAAACACCTGCGGGATGTCGTGGCAACCCTCGGCGGGGTCGGCGGCCGCGGTGACGGGTTCGTTCGCGAGGTCGTGCTTGAAGAGGACGACGCCCTCGGCGGCGTGGGCGGGTGCGGTGAACAACGGCAGCGCCACCGCGGCAGTGGCGGCGGTGACGGCGAGGCGCTTCAACACGTTCGGGTGCTCCAGTCGTGCTCGACGGGCGAGATATTGCCAAACGTCCCCATTCAATGACCGAGAGCGACAAGAGTGGGCGGGCAACGCCGATCGAGTGCCGTGTCTTTGCCTGAGCGGGAGTGGCGCCGAAGTCGCACTCCGTCGTGGATCGCGTTCCCGGGGTGATTGGCGCCCCCGTGCGGAGGGCACACCCGTAGCGGTACCGACCGTGGGGGAGCCGCCGTGCCGTCACCGCTCAACAGCTACGACGAGTGGTCGCCGCTCAGGGAGATCGTGGTCGGCCGGGGTGAGCACCACCCCGCACACGACCCGGACATCTCCTTCCGGCGCTTCTACCACGACGAACTTCTCGACCAGGAGGGCGGGACCGACTGGAGCGGGGCCTCCCGGCGCCTGCCCGGACGCTACGTCGACGAACTGGTCGAGGACCTGGAGGAGCTCGCCACCACCCTGCGGGGCCTGGGCGTCACCGTGCACCGCCCCGACCCCCTGCCCGAGGGCGCGGAGTTCGCGACTCCCTCCTGGCGGGCGACGATGCTGCCCGCGCTCAACGTCCGCGACCAGACGCTGGTCCTGGGCGACGAGATCATCGAGACCCCGCCGCAGCTGAGGGCCAGGTACTTCGAGCCGGAACTGATGAAGCCCGTGCTGGGGGACTACTTCCGCCGCGGTGCGCGATGGACGGTGATGCCCCGGCCGGTGCTGGGAGGGGCATCCCCCGCCGCGGGTGAGGAGATGACGTTCGACGCGGCCCAGTGTGTGCGCCTGGGCCGGGACGTCCTCGTGAACGTGTCCACGCCGGGCAACGCCCTGGCCCTGGAGTGGCTGCGCCGCCACCTGGGGGACCGGTTCCGCCTCCACCGGGTCGACCGGTTGTGCGACTACCACCTGGACACCACCGTCCTGGCACTGCGACCGGGAACCCTCCTCGTGCGCGACCCCGGGGTCGCCGGGCGGCTCCCCGAGGCGCTGCGGCGGTGGCAAATGATCTTCCCGCCCGAACCGGAGGAGGGGGGCTTCCCCGAGCCTCCGCCGGGCGTACCCCTGCTCACCAGCCGCTACATCGACCTGAACGTGCTGTCGGTCGACCCCGACACGGTGATCGTCAACGCGCTGTGGCCCAAGCTCATGGTGTGCCTGGAGTCGCACGGGTTCACGGTCGTGCCGGTCCGACACCGCCACCGGCGGCTGTTCGGAGGCGGGTTCCACTGCGTCACCCTGGACACCGTCCGCGAGGGATCCGAGCCCCTCGACCACCTCGCCTGACCCGGGCGCCGGTCAGGAACGGTCACCCCTGGCCGGATCGGGTTCCGGGAGTAGCCTGGAAGGGGACTCGACGGCCGCGCGCCCGTGTTCACCCGGGTCGGCGGCCCGACGGACGAGGGGGGTCCGCGATGAGTACGGTCCGCGGTGTCATGACGTCCCAGGTCGTCGCCGTCACGGAGGACGCCGGTTACCGGGAGGTCCTCGAAGCGCTGGTCGACCACCACGTGAGCGCGCTGCCCGTCACCGACGCCGAGGGGCGTGTGGTCGGGGTGGTGTCGGAGGAGGACCTGCTCCACAAGGAGGAGTTCAAGGGCGGTGACTACGTGCCGCCGCCGAGGGCGCGCCTGCGGGCGCACCTGGGCGTCGGCGGAGCGGCGCGGGACAAGGCCAGAGCCACGAGCGCGGCCGAACTCATGACGCGGCCCGCCGTGACGGTGGGGCCTGACAACAGTGTGGTCGAGGCGGCTCGGCTGATGGAGCGGCGCGGCGTCAAGCACCTTCCGGTCGTGGACGGGGAGAAGCGCCTGGTCGGGATCGTGAGCCGGTCCGACCTGCTGCGGGTGTTCCTGCGCGGGGACTCCGACATCGCCGACGAGGTGCGCGGTGAGATCGCCGAGGTCATGAACCGGGCGCGCGACGAGGATCCGACCGCGACGGTGACCGACGGAGTGGTCCATCTCACCGGGACCGTGCGGCTGCGCAGCGAGGCCCAGGAGCTGGTCCGCCGGGCCCAGCGGGTGGAGGGCGTGGTGTCCGTCGACTCCAGCGTCGACTGGCACGTCGACGACATCGTCCCCGAACACGTCCGCTGGCGCTCCGTGACGCCGTGACCCCGGACCCGCCCGTCGGAGAAGGCGCCCACCCGCGGCGGTAACGGCTTCCTCACGCCGGTCCGGCGCGGTTGGCGGGCGGGTTCCAGGACGCCAGTCCGAACAGCCGCGTGGCGTTGTCGTGGCAGACCGCGCGCAGCCACTCCGTTCCCAGTCCGGTGGCCTCCAGTGCGTCGAGCGCGTCGGCGTAGCGGTAGGGGATGTTCGGGAAGTCCGTCCCGAGCAGGACCCTCCCGCCCAGGTCCGCCAGCCGGGGCAGCGCGGCGCGCGGGAACGGCGCCATGTCCTCGATGAACGGGGTGAACGCCATCGTGGTGTCCAACATGACGTGCGTGTGACGCTCCGCCAGGGAGAGGAAGTCCTCGTACTCGGGCGCCCCCAGGTGCGCGACGACCAGCCGCAGCCCCGGGTGGCGGTCCAGGACGGCGCCGATCGGGCCCGGGCCGGTGAAGGCCCCCGGAACCGGACCGGAACCGCAGTGGGTCACGACCGGCGTTCCGGCCTCGGCCAGCAGTCCCCACACCGGCTCCAGGACCGGGTCGGTCGGATCGAATCCGCCGACCTGGAGGTGGCACTTGAACACCCGGGCGCCCTGGTCGAGGGCGCGCCGCACGTCGTCGCGGGCACTCGGCTCGGCGAAGAAGGTGGCAGTGTGCAGACAGTCGGGGGTCCGCTCGGCGAACTCCGCCGCCCAGTCGTTGAGCCAGCGCGCCATGCCGGGCCGGTGCGGGTACAGCATCGACGTGAACGCGCGGACGCCGAAGCCCCGCAGCGTCTCCACCCGCTGCTCCTCCTCCTGGCGGTAGGTGATGGGCCAGGGCCGTCCCACGAGCGGACCCGCCTGGTCGAAGTGGGCCCACACCTTCGCCAGGACCCGCTCGGGCATGAAGTGGGTGTGCACGTCCACCAGGGCGGTCAACCCGAGCGACCGGCGCAGCGCCGCGACCCTCTCCCGGTCGTCGGCGGCCCGCCGCTCCTGTTCCGTGCGCATACCGGCTCCCCCTTCGTTCCTCCTGTCGGGCGACGACGATGCCACACCGACCCCGGACCGCCGCAGGGATGGTCCCGGGCCACGCGCTAGGGTCGCGGGATGGACTGGATCGACCGGGTCGCGGGGATGAGGCGTTGGACCCGCAACGGTTACCGCGCCCCCCACAAACCCCTCCTGCTGCTCTACGCGCTCGGCCACCACCAGCGCCACGGTGCTCGCCCGATCCCCTACAGCGAGGCCGAGCGGCGGCTGGCCCACCTCCTCCGGGAGTTCGGCCCGCCCCGGCGGACGTCGCCCGCCTACCCTTTCCACCACCTGACCAGCGACGGTCTGTGGCGGGTCACCACCGTGGACGGTCGGGAGTGCGACGCCGACACCGCCACGGGGCTGCGGAACGAGAGCGCGCGCGGGGGCCTGAGCCCGGAGTTCTCCACCGCCCTGTCGCGGGACCCCGGCCTGACCGTCCGTATCGCGCGCTACCTGCTCGACGCGAACTTCGAGCCCTCCCTGCACGCGGAGATCTGCGTGCTCGCCGGACTCGACCTGGGTACCGGGGCCGTCCGGACCGATGACGTCCGCCTCGTCGCGGGACACCGTGACCCCCGCTTCCGCGACCTGGTCCTGGACGCCTACGACCACCGGTGCGCCTTCTGCGGCTACGACGGGTGGATCGACGGCGGTCCCGTGGCACTGGAGGCCGCACACGTGCGTTGGTGGGCGCTCGGCGGCCCCGACGACCTCACCAACGGCCTGTGCCTGTGCTCGATCCACCACCGGCTGTTCGACAGGGGCGTCCTCGGCCTCTCACGCGACCACACCGTCGCCGTCTCCACCCGGTTCAAGGGACGGTCCCGGGCCTCGGAGCGGCTCGTGTCCTCCCTGGAGGGGCA
>NZ_ANBC01000292.1 GCF_000341125.1 Nocardiopsis lucentensis DSM 44048
CGGTCGAACCCGACCACGTCGACTGGCACGGCCGCGAGGTCTTTCGCGGCGACCACCTGACTCTCGCCACGTAGTCCGGGGTCAGCCGACCTCGCGGACGACCGTGGCCCGCCACGGGCACCAGATCGATCCGGGAAGGAAGCCGTCGCCGACGACGTCCAGGTGCTCGCCGACATAGGACGGATGGGAGTCGCACACCTCGATCTCCCGCTGGAAGAAGGAGATGCTGGCGGGATCGAGGTGGAAGTCCCAGGCGGGGTTGTAGTCCACCCGCGCCTTGACGATCACGCCCTTGACGTTGACCCGCCTGGTCTCCTCCCCCGAGACGATCCTGCGCGCGTGGGCGATCCGCTTCCCGTTGGTCAGCTTGAAGACGAACTCGCTGTGCCCGGGGTACTGGAAGGCGAAGTAGGCGGTGTCGGCCATGGGGAGCCCCTCGGATACGTGGATACGGTCGGGTCCGTCACCGGGAGGCGCTGAGCGTACGCGGGGCGGACGCCGGTCAGAACACTACACCGGGCGACACGGTGAATGCCGAGGGTGTCTGATTCTCGGCGGTGCGCCGCTCGTGCGCCGCGGTGGCCGGACCCGGCCAGAGGACGGCACCCGTTCACCTCCGGTATGACCTGCGGTATCCGGCATCGCTAGGATGCGACCCGGACTGAACGGGAAAATCCAGAGAGACGAGAGCACAGTGGCTGCTGAAGGAAGTACCAAGGCCGTCGTCGTGGCGTTGGGGGCGAATCTCGGGATCGCCGCCACCAAGTTCGTGGCGTTCCTCCTCACGGGCTCCTCGTCCATGCTGGCGGAGTCCATCCACTCCGTCGCCGACTCCGGCAACCAGGGCCTGCTCCTCCTCGGAGGTAGGCGCGCCAAGCGCGACGCCACCTCCGCGCACCCCTTCGGCTACGGCCGCGAGCGCTATATCTACGCCTTCCTCGTCGCGATCGTGCTCTTCAGCGTCGGCGGCCTGTTCGCGCTCTACGAGGCCTGGCACAAGATCTCCGACCCGCACCCGATCGAGGACTGGCGCTGGGTCCCGATCGCCGTGCTGGGCGTCGCCATCATCCTGGAGTCGATGGCCATGCGCACGGCCATCAAGGAGTCCAACGCCGTGCGGGGCGAGGCCGGCTGGGTCGACTTCATCCGCCGGTCCAAGTCACCCGAACTGCCGGTCATCCTCCTGGAGGACGCGGGCGCCCTCCTCGGACTGGTGTTCGCGCTCACCGGTGTCAGCCTGACCCTCATCACCGGCAACGGCATCTGGGACGGCCTGGGCACCGCCGCGATCGGCCTCCTGCTCGTCGCGATCGCCGTCGTCCTGGCCGTCGAGATGAAGAGCCTCCTGGTCGGCGAGTCCGCCACCGAGGAGCACGTGCGCGAGATCGAGCGCGCCATCGCCGGGACCGAGGACATCGACTCCGTCATCCACATGCGCACCATGCACCTGGGGCCGGAGGAGCTGCTGGTGGCCGCCAAGGTGGAGGTCGACGGAGAGGACGACGCCGCTCGGGTCGCCCGCGCCATCGACGCGGCCGAGGCGCGCGTCCGGGAGACCGTCCCGATCGCCAGGCTCATCTACATCGAGCCCGACCTCAGGCGCTCCCTCCAGGCCGCCGAGGGAGCCGCCGCCTCCCCGGCCGACGAGTAGCCCTCGCCCTCCCGACCACGTCCCGCGCCCGAAGCCCCGTGCTCCGGGCGCGGTGTCCTGCGCCCACCCTCCGGCCCGCCCGGAGCGCACCCCGCGTGTACCCGGTGACGACCCGGGGTAGATCAGGTACGGCACCCCGCCCGTCCTCCCTCGTCCTGACCGAACCGCGTGACGGCTGTGAAGAGGAGAGGACCATGCTGGAACGGATCCCGGACGCGCCCGCCGGAGTCGACGCCCTGAAGGCCGTCGGCGACGTCACCAAGGACGACTACGAGACGGTGATCGACCCGATCGTCGACGAGGCCCGGCGCGAGGGGCGCCGCATCCGCATGCTCTGCGAGTTCGGCCCGGAGTTCGACTCCTTCACCCCCGGGGCCGCCTGGGAGGACCTCAAGGTCGGGATGGGCGCCATGCGGCTCTTCGAGGGCTGTGCGGTCGTCACCGACACCGGGTGGATCCGTGAGGCGACCCGCCTCGGACGCTTCCTGGCGCCGTGCCCGGTGCGCGTCTTCGACGTCGACGACCGCGGCGACGCCCTCCGCTGGCTGGCCTCCCTGCCCGAGGGGCCGGGCCTGTCCCACCGCCTCGATCCCCGCTCCCGGGTCCTGGTGGCCGAGGTCGAGGCGCCGCTGCGGGTCCAGGACTTCGACGCGCTGGCGCAGACGGCGGACACCTGGCTCGACACGCACGATGAGCTGGCCGGAATCGTCATCCACACCCGCGGCTTCCCCGGCTGGGAGAACATCGCGAGCCTCCTGCGCCATGTGCGCTTCGTCCGCGACCACCACCGACGGGTCCGCAGGGTGGCGCTGGCGGCGGACAGCGGGCTCGCCGGCCTGATGCCCCGTCTGGCCGATCACTTCGTCCGGGCCGAGCTGCGGCACTTCGACTACGACGACCTCGACGACGCCGTCGCCTGGGCCGCGGGCCCCCGGAAACCGGCCGACGGCGACTGAGGAACGCCCGGAGGCCCCGCGGCACCAGGACGGATCACCCGTCGCCGCGCGCGATCCCGTCGAGCGTGTCCACGGCCCGGTCGATGTCGCCGTGCGAGACGAAGTAGTGCGGTGAGGCGCGCACGACCGCCTCCAGCCCCCGGCGCTCCATGTCGAACCGGGTGGACTCGCGGCTGCTCACCGTGACGGCCACACCCGCGTCCCACAGCGCCGCGGCCACCCGCCTCGGCTCCGCACCGGCACAGGTGAACGTGACGATCCCGTTGTGGTCGGTCCCGATGTCGGTGACCTCGACACCCTCCACTCCGGCCAGCCCCCGCCGCAGCCGCCCGGCGCGGTCGGCGACGGCGTCGGCGACCGCCTCCAGCCCGAGGTCCAGCGCGTAGCGGGCGGCGGCGATCAGCCCCAGGCGCTCGGCCACGCCGTACTCCCACAGCTGGTGGACGCGGGCGTCGCCGCGGAGCCGGTAGGTGGTGGCGCTGTCCCACTCCGCTCCGGAGTGGTCGACCAGGAGCGGTCGCAGGCGCTCGGCGGCGGAGCGGCGGACCGCGAGGAA
>NZ_ANBC01000293.1:0-6256 GCF_000341125.1 Nocardiopsis lucentensis DSM 44048
GGCCGCCTCGCGGACGGGGTTGGTCAGCCCGGAGTTGGTCGGTACGTGGACGAGGGAGAGCAGTCTGACGCGCTCGTCCAGCATCTCCCGCAGGGCCCCGACCGACATCGCCCCCGAGGCATCCGAGGGGACGACGTCCACGCGCGCGCCGTGCCGCTCCGCCAGGCGCAGCAGTGCGACGGCGTTCGCTCCGTACTCGGCCTCGGTGACCAGGACGCGGTCCCCCGCGCCCAGGGGAACCGATCCGGCCAGGGTCAGCCACGACCGGGTGGCGCTGTCGGTGAAGGCGACCTCGTCGGGCGCGCAGCCGAGGAGGCCGGCGAACACGGCGTGGCCCGCCTCCACGTCCTCCGCCCGTTCGGCGTAGGCGCGGTAGCCGCCGATCTCCGCCTCGCGCCGCAGGGGGGCGATCACCTCGTCGAGGACGGGGGTGGGCGGCAGGGAGGAGCCGGCGCTGTCGAGGAAGATCCTCCCCTCACAGCCGGGGGTGTCTGCCCGAGCGGTCTCGATGTCGATCATGCGGGGTCCCTTCCAGGGGGATGCGGAGGGTGGCGGTGTGACGGTGACGGGCATGTCAGCGGCGGCGCGAGCGCCACCACCCGAGTCCGCCGACACCCGTGACGAGGGCCGTGAGGACGAGCGCGGTCCACCACGGGCCGACGGACTCCAGCAGGCGGACCAGCTCCGCCTGCACACGGGTCGCCGCGCCCACGACGGGGTCGTCGGCCGAACCCCCGGAGAACACGCGCAGCTCGAACCACCCGTAGTAGGCCACGTACAGGCCCGCCAGGACGAGCAGTACCCCGCCGGCGCGCGTCACATACGGCATGGCTCGGCGCAGGCGCGAGGCCACCGAGTCCCGGGCCAGCGCGACGGCCACGGTCAGGACGCCGACGACCAGTCCCATGCCCAGCGCGTACGCCAGGAACACGGCCACCACCCCGACCGGGCTGGTCGACCGCAGCGCCGCCGTGGTCAGGGCGAGGAACGGGCCGACCGTGCAGGACAGCGACGCGATCGCGTACGTGATCCCGTAGACCAGGGCCCAGCGGAGGGAGCGGGCGGGCCGCCCCGGGGAGGGCTTGGGCAGCAGCAGTGTGACCTCCCGGCCCGCCGCCAGCCACGCGCCCAGCCCCACCAGGGCCGCGCCGATCACCACCGTCACCCAGGGCAGATGGCGCTCCACCGACAACGCGAGGGGGGTGACGACCAGCCCGAAGCCCGCGAAGACGAAGGTGAAACCACAGGTCATGGCCGCCGTCGTGGCCAGGGCACGCCCCAGCGGGCGCCACCGGGCCCCGCCCGCCGTCGCACCGCCTCCGCCGTCCCCGCCGTCCGAGGCGACCAGGAGCGCCAGGTAGCCGGGCAGCAGGGCGAAACCGCACGGATTGAGTACCGCGAGCATGCCCGCCACCAGGGCGATCGCGATCGGAAGCTGACTCATGACCCCTCGGTGACCGCCGCGACGCGGGCGTCGAGGTCGTCCCCGGTCAGGGTGCCCTGGACCGTCTCGAAGGTCCCGTCGGCGTCGACGAAGGCGAAGGCGGGCTGGCTGGCGACGCCGAAGCCCGACCAGATCGAGCCGTCCTCGTCCGCCAGGTGGGTCATCTCCCCGGTTCCGGTGTCGGAGACGAAGCCGCGCATGGCGTCGACCTCGCCGAGCCCGGCGACGCCGATGAACTCCACGTCGCCGGAGTGCCGCTCGGCCGCTTCGAGCACGCCCGCCGCCTCGCCCCGGCAGACGGTGCACCACGGGGCCCAGAACCACAGCACGGCGGGCTCTCCCGCGAGCGAGGCGCCGGAGAAGTCGTCGCCGTCCACGGTCCGGGTGTCGAACGCCAGCGCGTCGGGGGTCTCCTCGGGGGCGGTGCCGGACCCGGAGGTGTCCGGTCCCGGCGTGTCAGGTGCCTCGGCGGAGCCGTCTCCGGCGCCCTGCCCGGGCTCGGTGGCGGCGCAGGCGGTCAGACCCAGGGTCGCGGACGTCGCCACCGCCGCGAGGATCATCGGGAGGCGGCGGTCGGAGAGGGGCTCGGTCGTCATGGTCACCTCGGGGGACGGTCACGGGGAGGGGTGGAACCCCAGCGAACCAGACCGCGGCCACGCGGTCCACGGGGGCTCCTCCCCTCCGGGGACCGTGTCCACCGCGGAATGCCGTGAACGGGGGGTTCGACGTGTGACCAACGGCCCGCGCGAGGGTACTCCACTAAGTGAGACGGGTCATATCCCGGGCTCGTGCCATGAGCTCGGATCACCTGGGAGGTGGAGACCATGTCCACGATCGCTCACGCTCGTTCACACGCCATGACGCACGCCTGGAGGGGTGCGGTGGCCGGTGCGATCGGTGGTGTCGTCTTCGGGGTCCTGATGGCCATGACGGGCATGCTGCCGATGGTCGCCATACTGGTCGGCAGTGAGAACGCGGTCGTGGGTGCGGTGGTGCACCTGGCGATCTCCGTCGTCTTCGGTGTGGTGTTCGGGGTTCTGGCGGGCGCCTACGCCGACCACGTGTGGGCCACCCTCGGGGCGGGCCTGGCCTACGGTGTCGCGCTGTGGGTCGTCGGCGGCCTCATCCTCATGCCCGCGTTGCTCGGCATGGCGCTGTTCCCGATGGGGCAGACGTCCATGATGAGCCTGTTGGGGCACGCCATCTACGGTGTGGTGGCGGGGGCCTCGCTCTACGGCCTGAGCAGGAAGCACGTGTAGTCCGAACCGGGTCCGCCGCCCCGTGTAGCCGCGCCGGCGCCCCCTCCGGGGCGTCGGCGCCGGCGTGCGCCGCGGCGCACGCCACGGGCCCCTACGCCACGGAGGCGCGCGCCCCGGTGACGGCGGCCTCGGCGGCGGCGATCCCGCTGGCGACCGACACCTCGCCCAGCAGCCCGGGCGCCGCCACGGCGTCCCCAGCCAGGTAGACGCCGTCGCCCCGGTCGATCGCGGGCCGGTCCCGCCACGTACGGCCCGGCAGGTCGAGGGCGCCCGTCCGGCCCCGGCACATCTGGTCGCGCCGCCAGGTCGTCCGCTCCCGCCAGCCGGGCAGCGCGCCGTCCAGCAGGCGCTCCATCCGGGCGGTGACCTCGGCACGGGACTCGCCCGCGCGCACCGGGAGCTGCGCCTGGTACAGCCCCTCGCCCTCGGGCGCGATCCCCGGGTCGAGGAAGGAGTAGCACTCGACGAACCCCGACTCGTCGAGGTCGAACACGATCGTCGGATCCTTCGCCCGACCCCGTACCCCCAGGTCCACGAGCAGGGAGTGGCCGCTCTCCCACGCCAACGCGTCGTCACCGAGCAGCGACCGGGCGGCGGCGAGCGAGGTCGCCACGATCGTCGGCGTGCCCGGGAGCTGCGTCACCCGGACGCCGGTCTCGATCCGCACCCCCATCTCACGCGCCCGCGACGCCACGCGTTCCACCAGCGCGCCCCAACCGCCGCGCGGGTAGCGGACGGTGGGGGACTGGAGCGCGGTCACCCGCGTGAAGCGTTCCCACACGAACTCCGCCGAGAGCCGCCCCAGGTCCGCCTCGTAGGTGGTCACGCCCAGGAGGCCGCAGACCGCCCGGGTGGCGGCGGCGCCCAGGTTCTCCCGGCCCCACGTGGCGAAGTCCCGGTCGTGCGGGGCCCGCAGCCTCCGCCGCCGGATCGCCCCGAGCAGACCGGCCGACGGCAGGCGACCCACCCGGCCCCCGTGCCGGAACCGCGTCCTGGCGAGGAAGGCCCGGGTCGGCTCGCAGACCGGTGGGAGGAGGCCGCGTTCGGCCAGCCACGTGTACGGCGCCCCGTCGCTGTACAGGGCGTGCGGGCCGTCGTTGACCACGTACGGCGGCTCGGTCGAACGGGCCCTGCCGCCCAGCCGCTCGTGAGATTCCCACAGGGTGACGTTCGCGCCCCTCTCGGCGCCGGCGATGGCCGCGGTCAGTCCGGCGAGGCCACCGCCCACAACGGTGATGTCCATGCCCCTAGGACGAGGCGGGCGTCCGCAGACGTGACATCTTCTCCGGATTGGCGATGAGGTAGACGTGTTGGACCAGGTCATCGACCACGTCCAGCACGAGCAGCGTCACGACGTGGCCGTCCGCCGCGACGTACGCGGCCGGGGCGCCGTTGACCTCCATGACCCCCGTCTCCAGCTCCGCCGGGTCCGCGAGCCCGGCGGAGTCGAGGAAGCGCCGGGCGTTGCGCTCCTGGGCGACGGCGTACAGGAAACCGGCGACCTTCCGGACCCCCTGGAGGACCCGCAGGGGCGCCCTGACCCTTCCGCCGCCGTCGCCGACCAGGGTCGCGTCGTCCGCCAGCAGGGCGGTGAGGCCGTCCAGGTCGCCCTCCAGGCACGCCTGGAGGAAGCGTTCGGTGATCCGGCGCCGGGAACCCCGGTCGGCGTCGAACCGGGGGCGCCGCTCGCGCACGTGGTCGCGGGCGCGCCTGGCGAGCTGCCGGGCGGTGGCCTCCTCGCGGCCGATGACCTCGCCGATGCGCGCGTAGGGGAACTGGAAGGCCTCGCGGAGCACGAAGACCGCGCGTTCGAGGGGGCTGAGGGTCTCCAGGACGACGAGGAGCGCGTACTCCACCGAGTCGGCGAGCTCGGCGTGGTCGGCCGCGTCGGGCAGGTCGCTGACCGGTTCGGGGAGCCACTCGCCGACGTAGGACTCGCGTCGGTGCCGCGCGGAGCGGAGCCGGTCGAGGGCGATCCGGGAGGCGACGGTGACCAGGTAGGCGCGGGGGTCGTCGACGGTGGCGGGGTCGACGCCGCTCCAACGGAGCCAGGTCTCCTGGGTGACGTCCTCCGCGTCGGCGGCGCTGCCGAGGATGCGGTAGGCCACCCCGGTGAGGAGGGAGCGGTGCTCTTCGAAGACATCGGTGGTCATGTCGCAAAGACGTACCACGGTGCCCCGGGCGTGACATCCCGGGGCGGTGACGGGGGTCACTCGGCGTCGGCGCAGTCCTCCTCGGAGGGGCCGCCGATGTTCTTCCTCCAGGGGCCGCTCGCGACCAGCCAGTGCGGCACGAACCGGACGGGGAAGGGGAGGTCGGCCTCGAAGACCTCCTCGCCGTAGGCCTGGGTGACCTCGCGGTACTGGCCGTCCTCCAACCGGAACTCGACGATGCCGGCCTTGTCGGGCAGCGGGTTGATGATCCAGTAGGACCGGACGCCGAACGCCGCGTACTCCGCGCGCTTGGTGTGGTTGTCGCGGAACACGCTCTCGGGGGACACGATCTCCACGGCGAGCACCGGTGGCACCGTGTAGTAGCCCTGCCCCGGGCGCTCACAGTCGAAGACCGCGAGGTCGGGGATCCGGTGGTGGGTGCCGTCCGGCCTGAGGTTGACTCCCGGACCGGTCAGGACGGCGAACTCCTCCGGAGCCTCGGAAACGAGGTGGTACGTCAGACGAGTGTCCACGTCGGTGTGGATGGGCTTGGGCGCTGGCGACACGTCAAGCCGCCCGTCGACCAGTTCGTACCGCCGTCCGTCGTCCGGCGTGTTCTCCAGATCGTCCACGGTCAGACGCCGCTCGGGTACTTCCGTGTGCCTGATGGTCATGACAGACCTACCGCCTCCTCGTTCGCATGATGACCAGCATGGCGGGGACACGCTCGGTTACCGGCCGGTTTCCCGAAGAAGCCGGATCGATCCTCATGCCACGGACCCCTTGCCCGGCGGCGTGTCGCGCCCCTACCGTGGCGCGCCCGTGGACCGTGTGGAGAGGGGGCCGGGTGTACCGACTGCGGGAGTGGCGTCCCGGCGACGCCGACCGTCTGCTGGAGGCCTTCGAGGACGGGGAACTGGCGCGGCAGACCGTGGTCGTGCCGCGCACGCGCGCGCTGGCGCGGGAGTGGATCGCCCGGTGCCGGGACCGCGCCGCCGGCGGGCGGGCGTTCGCCTTCGCGGTCGTCGGGGGTGACGGGCCGGTCCTCGGCCACGTCGAGGTGGCGGTGACCGACCCGCGCCACGACACCGGCTGGGTGTCCTACTGGGTCCATCCCGCCGAGCGGGGGCGGGGTGTGGCGTCCGCGGGGGCCTCCCTCGTCGCCGAGTACGCCTTCGGCGCCCTGTCCCTGCACCGGTTGGAGCTGACGCACCGGGTCGACAACCCCGGCTCGTGCGTGGTGGCGCTCCGTGCCGGGTTCCGTCCCGAGGGGGTGCGGCGGGCCCGGTTGCGGTACGGGCCCGAGCGCTTCGACGTCGGGGCGCACGCGCGCCTGGCCACCGACTCGGCGGAGGGCGTCAGTCTGCCGCCGTGCGGTGGCCGATGAGGCGGGGGGGACC
>NZ_ANBC01000293.1:6263-12876 GCF_000341125.1 Nocardiopsis lucentensis DSM 44048
CGTGCCCCGCGCTCGCCCCTCAGCGGGATCAGTTGTGGATGTTGTTGTTGGCGTTGCTGTCGATGACGTTGCAGCCGTCCAGGCTGACCAGGGCGAACTGGAGGACGTCGGCGCAGATCGGGACGGTGATGTTCTGGATGTCGGCGTTGTTGTCCGCGGCGGCGGTGCCGGTCAGGGAGCCGAGGGCGAGGCCGGTGGCGAGAACGAGGCCGGCGGCGGTGGAGAAACGCTTCATGGTGTTGGTCCTTGTCGGTTCGCGATGTGATCGTTGGTTCGGTGGAGACCGGTCGGCCTCCGGGATGCGTGCCCGTGGTTAGCGGTGGACGCTGATGTTGCCGTTGGCGTCCTTGTCGACGACGTTGCAGCCGTCGGCGGTCAGGCCCGCGACCTGGATGACGTCCAGGCAGACCGGGATGGTGATGTTCTGGACGTTGGCGTTGTTGTCCGCGGCGGCGGTGCCGGTCAGGGCACCGAGGGCGAGGCCGGTGGCGAGGACGAGCCCGGAGGCCCTGGCGATACGCGTCATGGAGGTCACCTTTCGGAAGGTCCAAAATCGGGTGGCTGTAGCCGCCGGAAATAACTTAGCGTAGTCGAGCGCGTGCTCGGAGTGCTTTCGGGGAAGAATTCAGAGGTTCCTCGGGATTTCTCTGGCCCCGCGCGCGACATGACGGACATGTCACGCCAACACGGCGGCATCCTGTGACCGAACTGAGAACACGGCGTGCGTGGCCCTTCGGCGAGTCCTTCGAGGTCCGACGCGGAAGGCGCGCACGAAAAAGGGCCCGCGCGGCGCGCGAGCCCTTCGGATCGGTGGAGCTGCTACCAGCCCTGCTGCTGCCCGTACCCCGGGTACTGCTGTCCGTACCCCGGCTGCTGCCCGTAGCCGGGCTGCTGCTGGCCATAGCCCGGGTACTGCTGCGGGTCGTACCCCGGGTACTGGTGCTGGTCGTAGCCGGGCTGCTGCCCGTACCCCGGCTGCTGCTGGGCGTAGCCCGCGTACGGGTCGTACGCCTGCTGGGTCCCCGTGTGGGGGTACGCCTGCTGCTGGCCGGAGTGGTCCGGCTGCGGAGCGGGCTGCTGCTGGGCCTCGGCCTGGGCGGCGCCCTGGGCCGCCGACGCGTCCGGCCGGAAGATGAACAGGCGCGAGGCCGTCTCCTCGGACTCGCTCGGCGCGGTCATCTCCAGGCGCCACCCCGCCTCCTCGATCCCCTCAAGGATGCGGGTCAGGCCGGGGCGCAGCTTGCTGTCCTTCTCGTCGTAGGCGTTGACGTCGAGCTGGATGATGAACATCCGGCGCTTCTGCTGCGCGGCGACCTTCGCGTGCTCGACGACCGTGCTGTCCCTCACGACCTGTGTGACGCTCATGAATAACCGTACCCATCTGCTCTGATCGGAGCTGCTTCACCCGCCGGGGGCCTCCCGGTCATCCGCGTCCAGCATGGCGGAACTCCGCCGGGCTCCGGATCCATGATGCCTCCTGTGCGTGCATCTGGCCACAGAACGCCCGAACCGTCCCCCCGAGGCGTGCTCCGCGGAACACGCCTAGGACGCGGCGCCACGGACCGCGTCCGCGACGGGTGTGTGACCGTTCACCAGGTTGAGAGTCCTGCCGACCGTCCCCGGTTCCTCCAACAGGGCGAGGACCACCGCGGCCACGTCGTCACGGGTCACCTCGGCGCGCCCGACGTCCGGGCCGAGCGCCACGAGCCCCGACCCGGGTCCGTCGGTCAGCCGCCCCGGCCGCAGGATCGTCCAGTCGAGCTCCAGGTGGCGCTCCCGCAGGTCGGCGTCGGCGGCGCGCTTGGCCTCGACGTAGGCGGCCCACACCTCGTCGGTGCCCTCGGGGACGGGTTCGTCCACCCCG
The DNA here is from genome assembly GCF_000341125.1 of Nocardiopsis lucentensis DSM 44048. Classification (GTDB taxonomy): domain Bacteria; phylum Actinomycetota; class Actinomycetes; order Streptosporangiales; family Streptosporangiaceae; genus Nocardiopsis; species Nocardiopsis lucentensis. The sequence continues at coordinate 8,128 of NZ_ANBC01000293.1, forward strand.
ATGGCCGAGATCTGGACCAGTCGGCGCACACCGGCCAACGAGGCCGCGTCAGCGGTCAGGACGGCGGCCGCGCGGTCCACGGTGTCCTTGCGGGGCGCGCCGCTGCCGGGACCGGCGCCGGCGGCGAAGACCACGCCGTCGGAGTTCATGATCTTCTCGGTCAGCTCGGTGACGGTGGCCTTCTCCAGGTCCACCACCACCGGCTCCGCCCCGGCGTCACGGACGTCCTGGGCGTGGTCGGGGTTGCGGATGAGGGCGACGGGCTCGTCGCCGCGGTCGGCCAGCAGCCTGGCCAGACGCAGCGCGATCTTCCCGTGCCCTCCGGCGATGACGATACGCATGCCCGAAGCGTATTGCCTCGGGTACCGGCGACGGCCGGGGCGGGGCGGAACCGGGCACCGGGACGGCCCGCGGCCCCGGCCGGGGAGGGCACGGGCCCACGGCCCGCGCCCTCCCCGAGGGCCGTCCGACTACTCGACCGTCCAGGTGTCCCCGCTGGCCAGCAGCGACGCCAGGTCGCCCTCGCCCCGTGCGGCGCGCGCGTCGGCGACCTGCTCGTTCAGCAGCTCGTCGTAGGTGGGGCGCCGCACGTCGCGGAACACCCCGATCGGCACGTGCTCGAACGCGGGCTGGTCCAGCCGGGACAGCGCGAACGCGTACCCCGGGTCCTCGCGGTGCGCGTCGTGCCGGATCAGCCGCTCCTCACCGACGGAGCCGACGTCCACGACCTCCAGCCCGCCGAACTCCCCGGCGACCACGCCCCGGTCCGCCCCCAGCCGGAGCGGTTCGCCGTGCTCCATGCGCAGCAGACGGGTGTCCCGCGAGGACGGGTCCTTGAGCGGCTCGAACGCGTCGTCGTTGAAGATCGGGCAGTTCTGGTAGATCTCCACGAAGGACGCGCCCGGGTGGTCCGCCGCCGCCCGCAGCACCGACGTCAGGTGCTTGCGGTCGGAGTCGACCGTGCGCGCCACGAACCCGGCCTCCGCGCCCAGGGCCAGCGACACCGGGTTGAACGGGTGGTCGAGCGATCCGACCGGCGAGGACTTGGTGACCTTGCCCGGCTCGGAGGTCGGGGAGTACTGGCCCTTGGTCAGCCCGTAGATCCGGTTGTTGAACAGCAGGACGTTGATGTTGACGTTGCGCCGCAGCGCGTGGATGAGGTGGTTGCCGCCGATCGACAGACCGTCCCCGTCACCGGTCACCACCCACACCGACAGGTCCGGCCGACTGCTCGCCAACCCGGTGGCGATGGCCGGCGCACGCCCGTGGATCGAGTGCATGCCGTAGGTGCTGAGGTAGTAGGGGAACCGGGAGGAGCAGCCGATCCCCGACACGATCACGATGTTCTCCCGTGGGACACCCAGCTCCGGTAGGAAGGACTGGAAGGCCGCGAGGATCGCGTAGTCGCCGCAGCCCGGGCACCAGCGCACCTCCTGACCGGACTTGAAGTCCTTCGCCTTGTAGGCGGCGTCGGTCTTCGGGACCAGGCTCAGCCCGGACGGGCCCGCGCCGTTGCCGTTCACCGCTGCGCCGTTCTCACTCACCACGGTCGATGACCTCCTGAAGCACGCCCGCCAGCTCCTCGGCCCCGAACGGCAGACCGCGGACCTTGTTGTAACCGATGACGTCGACCAGATACCTGCCGCGCAGCAGCAGGGCCAGCTGGCCGAGGTTGATCTCCGGGACCACCACCCGGTCGTAGCGGCGCAGGACCTCGCCGAGGTTGGCCGGGAACGGGTTCAGGTGGCGCAGATGGGCCTGGGCGATCCGTCCGCCCGCGCGCCTGACCCTGCGCACCGCCGCCGTGATCGACCCGTAGGTGCCGCCCCAGCCCAGGACCAGGACGTCGGCGTCGCCGGTCGGGTCGGACACGTCCACCGGGGGGATGTCGCGCGCGATGGCGTCGATCTTGCCCTGCCGGGTGCGGACCATGAGGTCGTGGTTGGCGGGCGTGTAGGAGATGTCGCCCGTCTCGGCGTGCTTCTCGATACCGCCGATCCGGTGCTCCAGCCCCGCCGTGCCGGGCACCGCCCACGGTCGGGCCAGCGTCTCCCCGTCCCGCAGATACGGCAGGAAGGAGTCGTCGGGGCCGTTGGGGCCGGTGGCGAAACCGGGGTCGATCACGGGCAGCGCGTCGACCTCCGGAAGCCGCCAGGGCTCAGAACCGTTGGCCAGGTACCCGTCCGAGAGCATCACCACCGGCGTGCGGTAGGTGACCGCCAGACGGACGGCCTCGACCGCCGCGTCGAAGCAGTCCGCGGGTGAGGACGGCGCCACCACCGGGAGCGGGGACTCGCCGTTGCGGCCGTACAGGGCCATGAGCAGGTCGGTCTGCTCGGTCTTGGTCGGCATGCCCGTACTCGGTCCCGCGCGCTGCACGTCGACCACCACGAGCGGGAGTTCGGTCATCACGGCCAGGCCGACCGTCTCCTGCTTGAGCACCATGCCCGGGCCCGAGGTGGTCGTCACGCCCAGCGCGCCGCCGAACGCCGCGCCCAGCGCCGCGCCGACCCCGGCGATCTCGTCCTCGGCCTGGAACGTGCGCACGCCGAACCGCTTGTGCCGGGACAGCTCATGGAGGATGTCCGAGGCGGGGGTGATCGGGTAGGACCCCAGGAAGAGCGGGAGCCCGGACCGCTGGGACCCGGCGATCAGCCCGTAGGCGGTCGCGAGGTTGCCGGTGATGTTCCGGTAGGTGCCCGAGGGCAGCCGCGCCGGTTTGACCTCGTAGGAGACCGCGAAGTCCTCGGTGGTCTCCCCGAAGTTCCACCCGGCCTGGAAGGCGGTCAGGTTGGCGGCCAGGATGTCGGGCTTGGTGGCGAACTTCGACTTGAGGAAGGACGTCGTGCCCTCGGTCGGCCGGTTGTACATCCAGGACAGGAGGCCGAGCGCGAACATGTTCTTCGCCCGCTGCGCGTCCTTCTTCGAGATGTCGATCTCCGCCAGCGCCTCCACGGTCATGGAGGTCAGCGGTACCGCGCTGACCTTGAACCCGTCGAGTGTGCCGTCGGTGAGGGGGTCGACGTCATAGCCGACCTTGGCCAGGCTGCGTCGGGTGAACTCGTCGGTGTTGACGATGACCGTCGCACCCCGCGGCAGGTCGCCGAGGTTGGCTTTGAGCGCGGCGGGGTTCATCGCCACCAGCACGTCCGGGGCATCGCCCGGGGTCATGATGTCGTGGTCGGCGAAGTGCAACTGGAAGCTGGACACACCGGGCAGGGTCCCGGCGGGGGCGCGGATCTCCGCGGGGAAGTTCGGCAGTGTCGACAGGTCGTTGCCGAACGACGCGGTCTCCTGGGTGAAACGGTCGCCGGTCAACTGCATTCCGTCGCCGGAGTCACCGGCGAAGCGGATGATGACGCGGTCGAGCTGTTCGATCTGTTTGGCCACTGAGATCGACGACCTCCTCGGTGAGCCGCCTGTCGTGTCGGGCGGCGGCGCTCGGTTGTCAGCCCCGGACGAGTCGTGTCGCCTCTGGCGGAACGGCCGGTCCGTGGGCGTGGGGACAGCGGGTGCGGCCCTCGCGGGGACCGGGCGCGCCAACCCGGCCTCGCGTGTCGCGGCGTCGCCGCGGCGGTCGGGTCGTGAAGGGGCCAGCCATCGACGACACGGCCGCTCTCCCACCGGGCCGGGCGGGACCCGGACCGATGTCTGCGGTGCGTGTTCCGCGGACTCCCACCCGGCTCGCGGCGGGCGGAAGTCACCGAACACGCCCTGGTGATAAGGGCCACGTTCGCACTATAGGTCTTCGGCCGCAGTCGGTTCTCTCCTGGGTGGCGATTGTCACAGCGGGTGGGCGGTGGCGGGGTCCGGGGATGTGACGGACAGCTGGTCACATGGGGAACGCAAGACGCCGACCCGCACGTTTGTCACCATGTACGCATCCAAAGCGGGCGCGGATTCGGTTCGGAGGAGGTGGCGGCGTGCACGTCAACGCGGTCCGCGCGGTCGGTCTGTTCGTCGGCGCCGGAGTCCTCCTCGTGGCCGCCGGCTGGCTGTTCGGGGCCACCGCGGGAGCCCAGTTCTGCCTGGCGCTGGTCGTGTGCGCCGGGGTGCTGGTCCACCTGTTCGGGGAGACCCTGGCGCTGCGCGCGATGCGGGCCCACCCGGTGAGCGAGATCGAGCAGCCGGACCTGTACCGGATCGTCCGCGAACTGGCCACGGCCGCCCGGCAGCCGATGCCCCGGCTCTACCTGTCGCAGGTGCGCACCCCCAACGCCTTCGCCACGGGGCGGAGCCCGAGACGAGCGGCCGTGTGCTGCACCACGGGGCTGCTGCGCACCCTCGACGAGCGTGAACTCCGCGCCGTGCTGGCGCACGAGCTGGCGCACATCCGGGCCCACGACACGGTCATCAGCTCCGTGGTGGTCACCCTGGCCGGGCTCATCACCGCGTTGACGATGGTCACCTTCCTGCTGCCCCTGGGCGACTCGGAGGAGACCGATATGCCCAACCTCCTGGGCGGTCTGCTGCTGGCGCTGCTGGCGCCGCTGGCCGCGGTGGTGGTCCACTGCGGGGCGGGGCGCCGACGGGAGTTCCGGGCCGACGAGGAGGCCGCACGGCTGACCGGTGACCCGGAGGCGCTGTCGAGCGCGCTGCGCAAGCTGGAGGCGGGCGCCCGCGCCTACCCGCTGCCACGGGAACGCCCCCTGATGGCCTCGGCGCATCTGATGACCACCAACCCCTTCCCCTGCGGGATCGGTCGGCTGTTCTCCGCGCACCCGCCGGTGGCCGAGCGCGTGCGGCGGG
>NZ_ANBC01000294.1 GCF_000341125.1 Nocardiopsis lucentensis DSM 44048
CCGGTAGTTGACGAACTGGAGGGCCAGGTCGAAGTCCTTGGCCTCGACGAGCTTCATGACGCTCTGGAGATCGTCCTTCTTCTTGGAGCTGACGCGCAGCTCGTCACCCTGGATCTGCGCCTTGACGCCCTTGGGGCCCTCGTCGCGGATGAGCTTGGAGATCTTCTTGGCGTCCTCGGAGGAGATGCCCTCCTTGAGGCTGATGGGGAGGCGGTACTCCTTGCCGGAGGGCTTGGGCTCGTCGGCCGGGTCCAGGACCTTCAGGGAGATCTTGCGCTTGACCAGCTTCTCCTTGAAGACCTCCAGAGCCGCCGTGGCGCGCTCCTCGGAGCCGCTCTTGATCTCGATACCGTTCTCGCCCTGCCAGGCGATGGTGGTTCCGGTGCCCTTGAAGTCGAACCGCTGGGCCAGCTCCTTGCCCGCTTGGTTCAGGGCGTTGTCGACCTCCTGACGGTCGAGTTTGGACACGACGTCGAAACTGGATTCGGCGGCCACGTACGCTCACACCCCGTTGTCTGTCATGGGTAGCGGGCGCTCGTCGGGCGCCCGCGCGGTCTCGTTCGGCCCGTGCCGACAGTCCGGCCGGGCGGGGTCACGAGCTTAGCCGCGTGCTGCCCTGGACGCCCGAAGGCCCTGCTGGGCGCCGGGCGGACAAACCGATTTCAGGTTTGGGCCGATCATCCGCTAGTCTCTTACATGCGTCGCGACGAACACGTCGCCGCAGCCCAGGCAGGTTGCCCGAGCGGCCAATGGGAGCGGACTGTAAATCCGTCGGCTTTGCCTTCGAAGGTTCGAATCCTTCACCTGCCACCCTGGGATGAGGCCCCGGTGGCCAGCGGACACGCTGGCCACCGGGGCCTTTCGCGTGTCTGGGGCGGGTGAGCTCTGACGGGAGTGGTGTGCGTCACTCTCCGTGAGTCCTGGCGGGTCTACGCGTGCGCTGTCGTCACTCTCGGTGGATTCGGCCGGTCGCGGATGGATCGCGATGGCGTCACGGGGCGATCACGCTGAGTGATGTTCGGGTTGTGGTGGTCGCCTGCCCTCGGCTCTCCGTCCGTACGTCTCTGATCTGCGGTTTCGCCGAAGGGGAGGGCGATCTGGGATCGCTGCCGTGGGGATTGTGGGCGGATATCTCATGTTACGCGCGCCTGTTCGAGGTTGTGTGGCTTGGTGAAGGTGTGCGGCTTTATTCGCTTTCATACGTTAATGGATGGCTGGGGATGTTTCGCGCACCCCACATAAAGAATGTCAACGACAATCCGGACAAATTGCTTTCCGGGTTTCGGCGTTGACAAAAAACAGGGGCCGGATGATGATTGCTCCAGTCCACCGCGACACAGGTGCAAGAAGCGCCTGCGTCTTTTTCTGTCAACACCTCGCATTGATTCTCGGGGGAAGTCATGATCAAGAAGATGGCCGCTGCTGGCCTGGTCGCCGGTGCCGCGATGGGCGCGATCCTCACGGGGGCTCCCGCTTTCGCCTCCCACGGTGGCGACCAGCAGTTCAACCAGAACCTGCAGGTGGTTCCGATCCAGTCCTGCAACCTGACCGGCAGCGTCGGTCTGGTTGCCGTCACCATCCCGATCCTGTCGCCGCAGACCACCGGCGACTGCACGAACGGGCCCGTCGGCACCAACATCAGCTAGTTTCCGGCAATTCGCCAGACCGAGACAGTTCACAATCTTTTCTGAAGGGTAATGCAAATGCTGCGTAAGCTCGGTGTTGCCGGCCTCATCGCTGGCGCCGCTTTCGGCGTGGTTCTCTCCGGTTCCCCGGCCTCCGCGGACTCGCACGGCGGTCACCAGCAGTACAACCAGAACCTGCAGGGCATCCCGGTTCAGCTGTGCAACACCAGCGCGGCCGTCGGCCTGGTGGCCGTCAACGTTCCGGTCCTGTCGCCGCAGACCACCGGCGACTGCACCAACGGCCCGGTCTCCACCAACATCCGCTAGGGGTTAACCGACATGCTGCGCAAGATCACCACCGCCGGCGCCGTCGCCGGAATCGCTCTGGGCGCCATCCTGGCCGCCACGCCCGCCTCCGCTTCGCACGGCGGCGACCAGCAGTACAACCAGAACCTGCAGGTCGTTCCGGTTCAGCTCTGCAACACCGAGCTGGCCGTGGGCCTCCTGGCCGGTGTCAACATCCCGATCCTGTCGCCGCAGACCACCGGCGACTGCGTCAACGGGCCCACGCACACCAACATCGACTAGGAGATCCGGCGATGCTGCGTAAGCTCACCGTGACCGGTGCCATCGTGGGGATCGCGTTCGGGGCGGCTCTGGCGGCCTCCCCGGCCTCGGCCTCGCACGGCGGCGACCAGCAGTTCAACCAGAACCTGCAGGTCGTTCCGGTTCAGCTCTGCAACACCGAGCTGGCCGTGGGCCTCCTGGCCGGTGTCAACATCCCGATCCTGTCGCCGCAGACCACCGGCGACTGCGTCAACGGGCCGGAGAGCACCAACCTGAGCCACGGGGGCGGCGGGTACTAGTCCCCGAGTGGCGGGGCCTGACGGCCCCACAGTGACGGAAAAGAGCGGTTCGAAGGCCCCCCGGCGTGTGCTGGGGGGCCTTCTCGCTGTTCAGGGGCATGATGGGGGTCACACGGAGGAGGTCGGAATGAAGCGTGCCCTTCTGAGCGGTATCGCCCTTGTCCTGCTGACGGCCTGTGGAGAGCAGGTGGCCACGCCCAGGGAGCCCGAGGGCGGGGGCACGTCCCCGGACGACGGCGGGACGCCGAACTCCGGCGACGCCGACGGCGGGACCCACGTCTTCAACCGGCACGGCGACGCCGAGGGATACCCCGACCAGGAACCCCGGGACTACGTCGCCACCGAGTTCACCACCTTCACCCGGATGAACTGGGAGGACTGGTCCGAGGGCACCGCGCGGGGGCACGGCGAGCTCTCCGGTACCTGGTGCTTCGAGCAGGGCTGTGTGGACGATCCCTACGAGGTGGACGTCGAGCTCTCCGACCCGAAGGAGGTCGACGGCACCGCGTACTTCTCCACCTACACGATCAGCGACCCCGCCGGGGACATGCCCGCTGACGCCCGCGAGGCGATGGAGGCCGCCGACGGTGGCCGACTGGACCTCCCGCCGGAGGAGTGACCGTGTGACTCGGAAGAGGCCCAAACTTCCGAAAAAGTACATAGTCCCTGCTCAGGACGGGTGATGGAGGTGGCTCAGCCGAGCCATACGGGGCCGATCCGGGCGTGGCGCGTCCGTGAGGTCTCTACTCTGCTGAGTTGTGGGACTCAAGGAGCGTCCGCAGGACGGCGCGCACGACGGAAACGGCCCCGGCGATCAGCCGACGCCACGGCACGGCCGCGCGGCTCTGCTGCGCCTGGCCTCCTGGTTCGAGGAGGCCGAACCCGACCGCGCCGACGCACTGGCCACCGCCGCCTACGGCCTGTACGCCTCCCTCCACCTCGGGGGCCGCGCGGACGACGCCGTCGCCGCCACGACCAGTTGGTGGCAGGCCGACCCCGATCGCAGTCCGGTCACCGAACGCCCCGGCACCCGCCCGCCCGAGCCCGTTCGCGACCATCGCGCCCAGCGCGCCCGGCTTCGCGACGCGGCCGAGTCCTCCGCCCACTGGCGCCGCGCGGGAGCCGCGCAGGTGCGGTCCCTGCTCACCGAGCCCACCGGGGCTCGGGCCAGCCTGGACCTGTCCGGGGCCGGGATGGAGGTCCTCATGGAACTCCTCACCGCGGCTCTCGGTTCCGGCGACGCGAGCCACCGCCCCACGTCCGCCGGGGACCTGGAGTTCTCCCTGCGACTGCACGTGGTCCCCGAGCCGGGAGCGGAGGTCACCGTCCTGGGGGAGGGCGGCGAGCTGTCCCTGGAGGGGCTGCGCCTCTGCGTGACCCCCTACGAACAACACGTCGTCGAACTCCCGCCCCTCCCGGCCCCCCTTCCCGAGCCCGCCGCCCAGGAGCCCCCCGGCCCCCGGGACGCCGTGGCACGGGGGGGCTCCTCCGGCGCTGACGGAGCCTCGGAGTCCCCGGACGTCCTCACCTCCGGCGAGGCCGACCAGCCCCAAACCGCCACGGAGCTCCTCACGTCCCTCCTGCCCCAGGACAACGCTGGGCACCCGCAGCACCCTGAGGCCTCCGACGCCGTGTCGGGGCCCGACGGGTCGACCGAGCCCGCCGAGCCGTCCGAGACGCGGGGCGCGGACGTCCCGCGGGAGACGTCGGACTCCGACGTGGCTCCGGTCGCCACGGCACCTGACGGCACGCCCGCACCAGAGACGCCCCCCGCCGGGGAGGGGCCGTGGGCCGCCCCGGAGGTCCGACCGGACCCCACGGACGCGGACGCGGACGCCGACACCGGCCCCATCCCCGTCGTCCCGACGGAGGTTCCCGGCGCCGGTCCGGCGACGCCGGTCGACACCCCCGGGCCGGACGACGGAGAGACCGAGGATCCTCGGGACGTCCCGCCCTCCGGGGCGGGCGCCAACCCCGACAACGAGACCACCGGACCGATCGACCTGTCCGCGCACCGGCGCGACGCCCACCAAGGGGGGTGAAGGAGACGGACACCTACAGCGAGGACGCCGCCCTCATCGGCGAGCGCCAGGCGGCCGCTCGCGCGCTCATGGCGCGTCCGCTGATCACCGCGCGTACCCACCCGGCCGAATTCGCGCTCGTGCGCTCCCACGCCGAGTGGCTCATCCAGCGCTTCCAACGCGTGCTCGGCTACCGGCTGACCGTCGCCGACGACCACGCGCGCCTCGCCAAGCGCGGGCTCGTCACCGAGGTCACCCGACCCCACACCCGGCACACCGGCGCCCGCTTCACCCCCCGTGCGCACACCTACCTGGCACTGTCCCTGGCGGTCCTGCTGGAGGAACCGGCGGCCGTCCCCGCCCGGACACTCGCCACCCGCGTCCGCTCCGCCGGGCGAGAGGCCGGTGTCGACGCCGACCCCGCGCGCGGGCTCGGGGAACGCCGCGCGTTCTGCGCCGCCCTGACCCGGCTGGTCGACCTCGGCGCCCTCACCGAAGTGTCCGGAACCGTCGCCGACCACCGCGCCGACGCCACCGCAGACCCCCTCCTGCGCCCGGAACACCACGTGCTCCGTTCCGTCGTCGCACACCCGCCCCACGCGGACGACACCCCCGACACCTTCCTCGCGGAGGCGGTCGACCCCGACCCCTCCGGGGACCACGCGGGGGAGATCGCCCTGCGCCGTCTGCTCGCGGAGACCGCCGTCGTCTACCGTGAGGAGCTCCCCGACCGCCAACGCGACCGACTCGTCGCCCACCAGTGGCGCGCGGCCGCCGCCCTCGGCAACCTCCTCGGCGTCGACACCGAGGTCCGCGCCGAGGGCGTCGCGCTCGTCTCCCCCGACGAGGCCGCCCCGCACGCCGCGTTCCCCTCCGGCGACCCCGTCGGCCAGACCGCCCTCGCCCTGGTCCGACACCTCTCCGGCCGCCTGCACCCCGGCCGACCCACCACCTCCGTCCCCGTCCCCGAACACGAACTGGAGACCGCGCTCGACACCCTGTGCGCCGAGGGGACCCCCGAACGGGCCGAGTGGGCCCGCACGGCCGGACCCGAGATCCCCGATCCGGCCCGGCTCCGCTCACGGGTGCTGATCCTGTTGGCCGACCTCGGCCTGATCCGCGGCGGCCCCGGCCACCGGCGGCTCACCGCCGCGGCCGCGCGCTACGGCGCCGACACGGACGAGCGCGTCCTCCGGATCCAGGACAATGACGACAACAGCCGGACACACCCCGACGAAACGAGTGGCGCCGACCCCGGCGCGCCCGGGGCCCCCGCCGACCCCCACGGTGATCTGAGCCGCGTGGCGTCCGTGCTGCAAGCGGTGGCGAACGAGAAGGTGAGCGCGACCAGTGGTGACCCAGGAGACGAGCGAGACCCCCGGAACGGTTCCGACTGACCCGGCCAGCGCGCCCCGCTACCGTCTCGAACGGGCGGGCATCCGCAACGTCTGGCAGTACGACGACCAGGTCCTCGACTTCGCCGAGGGGCGGCTTCTGCTGCGCGGCCGCAACGGCGCGGGCAAGTCCAAGGCCCTGGAGATGCTGCTGCCCTTCCTCCTGGACGGGGACGTCCGCCGCCTGGACACCACCGGCACGAACCGCACCAGCCTGCGCTGGCTGATGGCCGACGGTCCCCGGGCGGGCCGCGGCCCCGGCCCCGAGGAGACCGGCCCCGACCTGCTGGGCGGCGCCGACCCGGACGAACCCGCCGACCAGGACGACGACACGGAGGGCACCGGACCCGCCACACGCCTGGGCTACCTGTGGGTCGAGTTCACCACCGCGCGGGGCGACCGCGGCCTGGACGCCGTCGGGCGCGGCACCCCCCGGGAACGGGACGACTCCGCGGGCGGTCCGGCCGCTCCGCCCCGCCACCTCACCCTCGGCGCCGCCGTCCTGGCCGTCGGCGACGCCGACCCGCGCTGCGTGTTCTTCGTCACCGAGCGCCGCGTCGGGCGCGACCTGGAGCTGGTCACCGACGGCCGTCCCAAACCCATCGACCGTCTGCGCTCCGAGATCGGCGCCGACCACTGCTTCACCAGCCCGGTCGCCTACCGGGCCCGTGTCATGAGCGCCCTCTTCGGCATCGACGACTCCGTTCGCTACCGCAACCTCGTCCACCTGCTCTACCGTCTGCGCAGGCCCACCATCGGCGACCGCCTCGAAGCGGGGGAACTCGTCAGCGTCCTGTCGGAGGCCCTGCCACCGATGGACGAGACCGTCCTCGACGAGGTCGCCCGCAACATCGCCGACCTGGAACAGGCCCGCGCCGAGAAGAACGCCCTCACCCGCGCCGACACCGGGGTCGCCGACTTCCTCACCGACTACCGCGGCTACCTGGTGCACGCCCTGCGCGCCCGCGCCACCGCGGTCCGCGAGCGCCTCGACGCCTGCGCCGAGCGCACCGCCGAAGCCGACCGCCTACGCGCCGAACTCGACGAACTCGTCACCGCCGAGGGACGCGTCTCCGAGGAACGCGACCAGGCTCGCCGTACCCGCGACACCGCCGACGCCGACGGCGGTACCCTCGCCGCGGCCCGGGGCGGGGGAG
>NZ_ANBC01000295.1:0-10734 GCF_000341125.1 Nocardiopsis lucentensis DSM 44048
CGTCGGCGCCTACATCCGCGCCGCCGAGGCCGCCTGGGTCGCCGCGGAACACGCCGAGCGCACCGAGAACCACGCCGTGGAACGGCTCGGCGAGGACACCAGCGCCATCGAACGCGCCCTCGACGTCCTCCGGCAGACCCACGCCGAGGCCACCCGCGCCGCGGTGGCCGCCGGGATCGACCCCGACGCCCTCGGCCGTGTCCCCGACACCGACGCCCGCGTCCACGCCCCCCGCGAGAGCACCACCCGCGTCGACCTCCAGGGACTGGAGCAGGCCGTCGAACGCCCGCCCGTCGACGGCGTCGACCTCGACGCCCTGCGCGAGCACCTCGGCCGCCTCCACGACCGATTCACCTCGGCCGCCGCCCTCGCCGACGACCGCAGCGACGCCGCCACCCGCCTCACCGGCCTCACCACGGACGAGGCCACCGCCGACCGCCGCCTGGTCGCCCTCACCAGCGAGGCGGAGAGCGCCGAGGCCCACCTCGAACACGCGCACACCCGCGAACGCGACGCCATCGACCTCCTGCGCGAGGAGAGCGCCGACTACGCCGAGGGCGTCCGCGCCTGGACCGCCCGCCTGCGCGACTCCAGCCACGCCCACGCCCTGGGTGAGGCCATCCACGAACTGGAGGGCAGTGTCGAACTGCCCATCAGTGAGGACCTGCGGGTCCTCGGGTCCTGGCCGCCGACGTGCCCGCCACCGTCTCCCGCTTGGCCCACGCCGCCGTCGACCCGCTCCTGGAGGAGCTCCGAGCCCGCCGCGACGTCGCCGTGGGGGAGGAGGGCCAGCTCTCCGACGAACTCCACGAACTCGCCGACCGCCGCACCCGGAACACCGGCCACGCCCCCGCGCGCCCCGCCTGGGCCACTCACCCCCGTCCCGACGGCGAGGGCGTCGCCTTCCACCTCGCCGTCGACTTCGTCGAGACGCTCACCCACGACCAACGCGCCGGACTCGAAGCCGCCCTCGAGGCCAGCGGGCTGCTCACCGCGTGGATCCGCGCGGACGGCACCCTCCACGACCCCGCCACACGCGACGTCGTCCTCACCCCCGCGCGCCCCGCCAAGGGCCGCACCCTCCTCGACGCCCTCGTCCCCGTCGCCTCCCCCGACACCGGCGTCAGCCACGACACGCTGCGTACGCTGCTGTCCTCCATCGCGCTGCGCTCCGAGGCCCAGGACGCCGCCGAGGACTCCGAACCCAAGCACCGCCGCGACGCCTCGGTCGCCACCGTCAGCTCCATGACCCTCGGCGGCGGGTGGCGCCTCGGCGTCGCCTCCGGGGCGCACCACAAGTCCGACCCCGAGTTCATCGGCGAGGCCGCCCGCAAACGCGCCCGCGACCGCCAACTGGCCAACACCGAACGGCGCAGGGACATCGCCGAGGCGCTGCTCTCCGAGGCGGGGGAACGCCGCTGGGCCGTGGAGAGCTCCTACGCCGAACTCCTGAAGGTCTCCCGGGACCTCCCCGACCCCGCTCCGCTGGTCCGTGCCTGGGCCACCCTCGACGTCGCCCGAGCCGACGTGGCCGCCGCCCGCCGCGCCCACGACATCGCCCAGACCGCCGCCGACGAAGCCCGGGCCGAGCTCCTCGACATCCGCGCCCGGCTTCGCGAGGCCGCCACCTCCCACGCGGGGTCCCCGGCGCACCCGCTCCCGACCGTGCGCGCCGAACTCGACAGCACCCTGCGCGCCCTCGACCACCTGCGCGTCCTGGTCGCCACAGCGCTGCGCGACCTCGACGTTCTGGCCTGGGGCCTGGCCGACCACGAGCGCCACGTCGCAGCCTGGGCGCGTGCCCGCTCCGACCGTGTGCTGGCCGAGGACGCCCGGGCCGCCGCCATCGACGACATGATCACGGTCCGCCGCCAGATCGAACTGGGCGACCGCGCCCGCGGCGTGCCGGAGGACCAGCTCGACGCCGCCCGCGAACAGGTCCGGGCCCGGTCCGAGGAGGCCGCCGCCCGGCTGCCCGAACTCGAACGCGCCGCCCAGCGCGCCCGTGACGACCGCGTCAGCGCGGAGGCCCGCCTCGCCGCCGCCACCCGCGAACGGGCCGAACAGGTCCGCCTGGCCCTCGTCAGCGGGGACGCGCTCGTCTCCGCGGTCACGGTCGGCGCCGCAGCCTCCGGAGACGCACCCGACGCCGTCCTGCTCGGTGCCGCGGGCCTCGCCGCCTGCGCGGCCGCCGACGCGCCCCTGGCCCGCTACCTCGCCGCCCGCGCCGAGGGCGCCGTTCCGTCTGAGGGCGCCGGCGCCGGCACCGACGACCCGGTGGCCACCGCGGCCCCCGCCGCGCCGCCCGGCCCCGACACCCGCCTCGCCCTGCTGGAGGCCTTCGTGGCCCAGTTGGAGGAGGGGCTCGCCGGGCAGGACGGTGTCGCCGACGTCGACGACAGCGCGATCCTCGGCAGCCGCGAGGAGCTGCGCCGCCTGCTCACCTCAGTCGGCTGGTCCCAGACCCGCACCGAACTCAGCGAACCGCGCGGCCTCAAGCGGCTCACCGTCCACGACGAGGACGGGACCCACGACGTCACCGTCTACGCGGAACGCGTCACGGCCGCCGCCGCGCGCGCCGAGGAGACCGTCGCCATCGCCGAGGAAGAGGCCTTCGAACGGCACCTGCTCGGTGAACTCGCCGGCCACCTCTCCCGCCAGATCGACGAGGCGCGTCGCCTCATCGCCACCATGAACGGCGTGCTCAAGGACGTCACCACCTCCGCCGGTCTCGGCGTCCGCCTGGACTGGGACCTGGCCCCCGACGCGGGAGCCGACATCGAGGCCGTCGTCCCGCTCCTGGCCACCCCCGCCGAGAAACGCACCCGCGTCCAGACCACCCGCCTGCGCGACGCCCTGCGCCGCTGCATCGAGGCGATCCGCCGACTCGACCCCACCGCCACCGGCGGCGCCCAGCTGCGCGCGGCCCTGGACTACCGTTCCTGGTTCGCGTTCACCGTCTACGTCACCGACGGCAGCGGGGACGAGCGCAGGCTCGGCCACCGGACCGCCCTCAGCCAGGGGGAGCAGCGGGTCGTGGCCTACCTGGTGCTGTTCGCCGCGGCGGCCGCCCAGTTCGACGCCCTCGGCGCCCACGCCCCCTGGGCTCCCCGGCTCATCCTGCTCGACGACGCGTTCGCCAAGGTCGACGAGCCCACGCACGGGCGCCTGCTCGGCCTGCTCGTCGAACTCGACCTCGATTTCGTGCTGACCTCCGAACGGGTGTGGGGCTGCTTCGCCAGCGTGCCGAGCCTCAACATCTACGAGTGCCTGCGCGACCCCGACGTCCCCGGTATCGCCACCCTGCACTTCACCTGGGACGGGAGCAGGCGCAGGCTGGTCGGCGTGTGAGCGGGGAGAGAACGGGGGGAAGTTCGGGTCGTACTTCCCCCTCTGTCCTAATCTGCTTGTGCAGGATCGACGACGGAGCGGGGTGGCGCAGGTGACTCGGGGACCCGAGGCGTTCGACGACGGAGGACAGCACGACCGTCATCCCCCGCCGTCCGCGGACGACCCCGTCACCGAGGGGCTCCTGGACGAGCTGGCGCGGTCGGGCCTGCCCGCCGAGCTCCGTTCCTGGGTCACCGCCGCCCTGTGGGGCGACGAGGCCCTGACGGCCCTGCTGAACGGCGAGCGCATGCCCGACGCCGCCCAGGGCGCCACGCCCGGACCCGACACGAGCCCGGGCGGCCCGGTCCGTCGCGCCTACCTCACCGGAATCCGGGTGCAGGGTTTCCGCGGCATCGGCCGGCCGGCCGAACTCACCTTCCCGCCCGGCCCCGGCCTCACGGTCATCGTGGGCCGTAACGGCTCGGGCAAGTCCAGCTTCGCCGAGGCCGCCGAGGCCGCGCTGACCGGGCGCAACCCCCGCTGGGACGCCATGCCCACGGGGTGGCGCGACGGGTGGCGCAACCTCCACTACGACGAGCGCACCGAGGCCACCGTCGACCTGCACATCGCGGGCGACGACGGCCCCACACGGGTCAACCGGCGCTGGACCGGGGAGAGCGTGCGCTCGGCGCGCGGAGAGGTGGTCCACCCGGACGGGGAGACCTCTCCACTGCGCACCCTCGCCTGGGGCGAACACCTCGTCCGCTACCGGCCGTTCCTGTCCTACGACGAACTCGGCCGCACCGTCACCGGGCGGGCCGCCGAGCTCTACGACACCCTCACGGCCCTCCTGGGCCTCACCGGTCTCGCGGATGCGGAGCGGCGGCTGGCCCGGGTGTGCGACGGCCTGGCCAAGCGCCGCGACCGGCCCTCACGCGAACTCAGGTTCCTCCTGGAGGCGCTCCAGAGCACGGACGACCCCCGCGCCGCCCGCGCCGTCCAGCTCCTGACGGCGTCCCACCTGGATCTGGAGGCGCTGCGCTCGATCGCCGCCGACGACGGCCCGAACGACCCCGCCCTCCATACCGTCCTGCGCCGGCTGCGCCGGCTCTCCGTCCCCGAACGGGTGGTGATCAGCGACGTCGTCAACGAGCTCCGCGGCGCGGCCATGGAGCTCGCGATGGCCGCGGGCACCAAGGGCGACCACGCGCACGGCGTCGTCCGCCTCCTGGAACAGGCCTTGGAACACCACCAGCGCCATCCCACGGAGACCACGTGCCCCACCTGCTCCACGCAGGGGGCCCTGGGCGCCGACTGGGTTCGCCGCGCCAACGCCCAGCTCCGCGCGCTGCGCTCCCAGGCCGCGTCCGCCTCCGCGGCCTACGAGCGCGCCGACGCCGCGCGCGACCAGGCGCGCTTCCTGCTCGCTCCGGCGCCCTCGTGGCTGCCGCCGGAGAGCGAACTGGGACAGGTGTGGGCCCTGTGGGAGTCCGGGGCCGACATCACCGACCTCGGGGAGCTGGCCGAGCACGTGGAGACGGTCGGGCGCAAACTCCGCGCCGCCGCCGTCACCGCCCGCCGCGACGCCACCGAGCGCCTGGAGGACCCCACCGGCGGATGGGCGCCCCTGGCCGAACAACTCTCCGGGTGGCTCGACGACGCTCAGGAGGCCATCGCGGCCCGGGAGGCGCTCGCTCCCGCGGAGGCGGCCCTGAACTGGCTCTCCGAGCAGGCCCGGGAGCTGCGGTCGCAGCAGCTGGGCCCGGTCGCCACCCAGGCCGAGCAGGTGTGGTTCCGACTGCGCCAGGAGCGTCACATCGACCTCCAGGGGATGCGCCTCATCGGCCGGGGCGCCCGGCGCAGGGTCGAGGTGGACGTGTCCGTGGACGGGGTCGAGGACCAGACCAGCGCGCCCGGTCTGCTCAGCCAGGGCGAGTTCCAGGCGCTGGCGCTGTCCATCTGCCTGCCGCGCGCCCTCGTGGACGGGAACCCCTTCGGCTTCCTCGTCCTCGACGATCCGGTCCAGGCGATGGACACCGAGACCGTGGAGGGGCTGGCCTCCGTCCTGTCCGAGGTGGGGCGCCACCGGCAGCTCATCGTGTTCACGCACGACACGCGTCTGTCCGACGCCCTGCGCAGGCTCGGGCTGCCCGCCACCATCCGCACGATCAACCGCGACGCCATGTCCAACGTGTGGGTGACGGAGGGGGACGGATGAGGCGGGGGAGACGCCCGCGGGGAGCGGCCTGGATCACATCGACGGGTTCCGCGGGCGCCGCGTGAGGGGCCGGGAAGTCCGCGAAACCGCCTCTGTACTGGCCCTTTCCCTCTCCGTGGATGGAGTCGTGAGTGCGCCGGAGGGGCTGTTCCGGGGGCGGAGGGGATTTGATTTGGCAGACCACCCCCGAAGACCTGTATAGTCATGACCAGCGCAAGGGGGCAACGCCCCCGGGGCGGACGAGAGAAAGCCCCACAGCGCGCCCCTTTAGCTCAGTCGGCAGAGCGTCTCCATGGTAAGGAGAAGGTCTACGGTTCGATTCCGTAAAGGGGCTCCACCACTTGAAGCGGTCCGGTCCACTCAGGTGGGTGGCCGGTGGAGCGACTACCGGCCTGGTACCGGGAACGGTCAGCATTGACCGTCCCCACCGATCGGGGCGGAGTAGCTCAGTCGGTAGAGCAAGCGGCTCATAATCGCTGTGTCGTCGGTTCAAGTCCGGCCTCCGCTACCAACCCGCTGACCCCTGAGGCCCTACTCAGGGGTCGAAGCGGGCCCTTTGCAGTGTTCACTGCAAACCAAGTACCGTCTCCAGCGAGAAAGGCACTCCGAAGTGGCTGCCACCGACGTGAGGCCGAAGATCACCCTGGCCTGCCAGGAGTGCAATCACCGGAACTACATCACGCGTAAGAACCGTCGGAACACCCCCGACCGTCTCGCGATCAAGAAGTTCTGCCCGAACTGCCGTAAGCACAACGAGCACCGCGAGACCCGCTGAGTCCCGCCGCGTGCCGTCGCCCGCCCGCAGGCGCGTGTGGGCGGTGGCTCCGTTCGACTTAGACTTCCGGCCCGGCGAGCGATCCGCTCGCCGGGCTGTTCGCGTGTCCGGGCCCTTCCCCGGGCAGAAGGACCAGGAGAGGGAGACCGTGGCGATCAACGCCGAGTACATCGGCCGGGAGTACCCGGCTCCGGAGCCCTACGAGGTGACCCGCGGCAAGATCCGCGAGTTCGCCGAGGCGATCAACGACCCCAACCCGGTCTATGTGGACCGGGCGGCGGCCGAGGCCGCCGGGTACCCCGATGTGATCGCGCCGCCCACCTTCCCCGTCATCCTGGGCATGGCCGGTTCCGCGTACGCCGTCGCCGACCCTGAGCTGGGGGTGGACTTCTCCCGCGTCGTCCACGGCGACCAGAGCTTCCACTACAGCCGTCCCCTGCGCGCGGGTGACGTCCTGACCGCCGTCACCCGGATCACCGACGTCAAGACCCTTGGCGGCAACGGGATGCTCACGCTGGAGACCGTGGCCACGGCGGCCGACGGCGAGCACGTCGTCACGGCGGGCATGATGCTCGTCGTGCGCGGCGAGTGACCAGGACCGACCACCAGAACGTGAGGAACGCGACCGTGAGCCTGCGCCACGCCGACGTCGAGGTCGGCACCGAACTCCCCGAGCAGACCTTCCGGGTCCGCCGCCTGGACCTGGTCCGCTACGCGGGCGCTTCGGGCGACTTCAACCCCATCCACTGGAACGAGCGCTTCGCCAAGTCCGTCGGTCTGCCCGACGTGATCGCGCACGGCATGTTCACCATGGCCGAGGCCGGACGCGTGCTCACGGACTGGACCGGGGACCCCGGCTGCGTCGTCGACTACTCGGTGCGC
This sequence comes from Nocardiopsis lucentensis DSM 44048, assembly GCF_000341125.1. Lineage (GTDB taxonomy): Bacteria > Actinomycetota > Actinomycetes > Streptosporangiales > Streptosporangiaceae > Nocardiopsis > Nocardiopsis lucentensis. Next base: position 7,206 of record NZ_ANBC01000295.1, read on the forward strand.
TTCTCCGCGCCCGTCGTGGTGCCCGACGACGACGAGGGCGCCGACATCACCGTCGGCGGCAAGGTGAAGGCCAAGAACGACGACGGTACCGTGAACGTGCTCCTGACGGCGCGCTCCGGCGGCGCCAAGGTGCTGGCCAAGTCCACCGCCGTCGTCCGCCTGGCCTGAACGGCGGATCCGCGCCGGCCTTCGACCACCGTGCCGCGGCAGCAGTGAAGCAGTGAGGTAGAACCGTGTCCACACTCTCCGGAGCCCTGCTCTCCGACCACACCACGCTCGGGCTGGGCGGCCCGGCCAAGACCTTCCTCGTCGCCCGCACCACCGACGCGCTGGTGGACGCGGTCACCGCGGCGGACCTGGACGGTGAGCCGCTCCTGGTCCTGGGCGGCGGCAGCAACCTGATCGTCGCCGACGACGGCTTCGCGGGCACCGTCGTGCACGTCGACTCGCGCGGGGTCTCCCTCACCGAGGCCGGGCACGACCCGGAGACCGGCGAGGACGTCGTACTGCTGCGCGCGGAGGCGGGCGTGGAGTGGGACCCGTTGGTGGAGCGCACGGTCGCCGAGGGGCTCAGCGGCGTCGAGTTCCTGTCCGGGATCCCGGGCCGGGTCGGATCCACCCCCATCCAGAACGTGGGCGCCTACGGGCAGGACGTCAGCCAGACCGTGCGCGAGGTGCTCGTCCACGACCGGCACACGGGTGAGCGGCGCACCATGGCCAACGCCGAGTGCGGCTTCACCTACCGCGACAGCGTGTTCAAGGGCCAGGACCGCTATGTCGTGTGCGAGGTGGTCTTCGAGCTGCGCAGATCCGAGCTGAGCCGCCCCATCCGCTACGCCGAGGTGGCCAGGACCCTGGGGGCCGAGGCGGGCGCACGGGTGCCCCTGGCGCAGGCCAGGGAGACCGTCCTGGCCCTGCGCGCGGGCAAGGGCATGGTCCTGGACCCCGACGACCCCGACACGCGCAGCGCGGGCTCGTTCTTCACCAACCCCGTGGTGACCGCCGAGGAGTTCGCCGCGGTGCGCGACCGTGCCGCGGGACGGCTCGGCCCGGACGTCGAGGTCCCCGGCCACCCTGACGGCGACGGCAACGTCAAGCTGTCCGCCGCCTGGCTGATCGACCGGTCCGGGTTCACCAAGGGCTACGGGACCGGCCCCGCGCGGATCTCGGGCAAGCACACGCTGGCGCTGACCAATCCGGGTGGCGCGACCACGCGCGACCTGCTGGACCTGGCCCGCGAGGTGCGGGCCGGGGTCGAGTCCGTGTTCGGCGTGCGCCTGGTCAACGAACCCGTCATGGTCGGTGTGAGTCTTTGAGGCGGTGCCTTTGCGGGCCTTTGCTGCGCCTCGGTTGCCCGCGACATGTTTGAGGCCGTGCCCAATTCTTGAGTTGGGCACGGCCAACTTGTTTATCAGGGGATCCTTAAAAACAAATTCGCCGAGCGAATGAATTGCCTTTTCCTTTTGTTTTGCTAAGGTCTTGTGTGTCGAAGGGGAGTAGTCCCCAATCCACGCGATCGACACACTGGCCGCTCGGCGGCCCGGTCGTGTGAGCCCGTCACGGTAGTGGCTGAACAGCCAGGGAGCAGGTTCCAGTCAGGGCGGACGAGACCTTTGGCCCGGTAGGAAACGACCGGGTTGAAGGGGCGTCCGCTGCTTCCTTCTGCCCGAAACCCTCGGTCGGAGGAGGACGTGTGACAGCATTTCTCACGGGTCTGGCTGTGAGCACCATCGCCATTCTCATCGCGGAGATGGGGGACAAGACCCAACTGGTGGCGATGTCCCTGGCGACCCGCTACCGCGCTCTCACGGTCATCCTCGGCGTCACCGCCGCCACCGCCGTCGTCCACGCGGGCAGCGTCCTCCTGGCCGAGGTCCTGGGAGCCAGCATCCCCACCGACTGGCTGACCTTCACGGCCGGAGTCGCCTTCGTCGTCTTCGGGTTCTGGACCCTGCGCGGGGACGAGATGACCGCCGAGGACGAGGAACGCGCCGCCTCCCGGCGGATCCGTTCCGGCCTGCTCACCGTCTTCGTGGTGTTCCTCACCGCCGAACTCGGGGACAAGACCATGCTCGCCACCATCACCGTCGGCACCCAGTACCACTGGCTGGCGGTCTGGATCGGCTCGACGATCGGCATGGTCGCGGCGGACGCCGTCGCCATCGTGCTCGGCGCGGTCCTCGGAAAGAAGCTCCCCGAACAGGCCGTCCGGGTGGGCGCCGCGATCCTGTTCTTCGCCGCGGGCGCGGCCATGCTCGGCCAGGGCGCCTGGCTGCTCCTGAGCTGAACCGCCCGCGCGCGGGGGAGCCCCGGCTCAGGCCGGATCGCCCTCCGGCGCCGTCGCCAGCCACGCGTCGATCCCCGCCAGGAGGTCCTTGCGCACGGCGTCCGGGGCGCCCGACCCCCGCACCGACATCCGCGCCAGCTCGGCGAGCTCCCGGTCCCCGAAACCGAACACCTCCCGCGCGATCCGGTACTGCTCGACCAGGCGCGGCCCGAACAGCAGCGGGTCGTCGGTGCCCAGGGCGATCTGGACCCCCGAGTCGAAGAGCCTGCGCAGCGGCAGGGGGTCCACCCGCTCGAACACCCCCAGGCCGACGTTCGACGTCGGGCAGATCTCCAGCGTCACGCCCTGGGTGGCGATCCGCTCCACCAGGTGCGGGTCCTCCACCGCACGGACGCCGTGCCCCACCCGGTCGGCGCTGAGATCGTCCAGGCACTCGCGCACGCTGCGCGGTCCCAGGAGCTCCCCGCCGTGCGGAGCCGACAAAAGCCCCGCGCGCCGGGCGATCCGGAAGGCGGCCTCGAACTCGCGCGCCCGTCCCCGTCGCTCGTCGTTGTTCAGGCCGAAGGACACCACGCCCCGGCCCGCGTACTGCCGGGCCAGCCGCGCCAGCGCCCGGGCGTCCATCGGGTGGCGCGTGCGGTTGGCGGCCACCATCAGGCCGATCGGGACGCCCGTGTCCCGTTCGGCCGCGCGCGCGGCGTCCAGGATGAGCTCCAGGGTGGCGGTCAGACCGTCGAACAGGGCGGCGTATCCGCTCGGGTCCACCTGGATCTCCAACCAGCCCGACCCCGCGGCCCGCTCGTCCTCGGCCGCCTCGCGCAGCAGCCGGTAGACGTCCTCGGGCCTGCGTAGGACCGAGCGGGCGATGTCGTAGAGGCGCTGGAAGCGGAACCAGCCGCGTTCGTCCGTGGCGCGCAGTCTGGGCGGCCACTCGTCGACCAGGGCCTGGGGGAGGTGGACCCCGTGTTCCTCCGCGAGTTCCACGAGGGTCGAGTGCCGCATCGATCCGGTGAAGTGCAGGTGCAGGTGTGCCTTGGGCAGCCGGTCCAACCGGCGCGCGCTGGTCGGTGTCTCCATGACGCAATGCTGCCGCAAACCGCGCACGCGTGGTACCGGGACCCGAAGACCGGTCGGGAAACGGCGGTCGAACGCGGGTGTGCCCCCGGCCGCGGCCGGGGGCACACCCGCTGATCCATTCGGGCGCCGGCAGGGTTCTGCAAGACGAGGCGAGCCGCTAACGAG
>NZ_ANBC01000295.1:10740-26973 GCF_000341125.1 Nocardiopsis lucentensis DSM 44048
GGATGAAGAATCCCTGGCCGCATGGGCGCCCGAACACGGTCCGAAGCGGAGCGGAGGACCAAGGTAGGTGCAGTTCGGGCGCCGTCGGGCGAGGCGAGCACTGCCTACACGGCCTCGGCCAGCAGCTTCTGGACGCGGCTCACGCCCTCGACGAGGTCCTCGTCGCTGAGCGCGTAGGACAACCGGAGGTAGCCGGGGGTGCCGAAGGCCTCACCGGGCACGACCGCGACCTCGGCCTCCTCCAGGATCAGCTCGGCCAGCTCGGTGGAGGTGCTCGGCCGCCGGCCGCGGATCTCCTTGCCGAGGACGCCCTTGACCGACGGGTAGGCGTAGAAGGCGCCCTGCGGCTCAGGGCAGACCACGCCGTCGATCTCGTTGAGCATCCGGACGATGGTCCTGCGTCGGCGGTCGAAGGACTCGCGCATCGTGTCGACGGCGGACAGGTCGCCGGAGACGGCGGCGATCGCGGCGGCCTGCGAGACGTTGGCGACGTTGGAGGTGGCGTGCGACTGGAGGTTGCCCGCCGCCTTGACCACGTCCTCGGGCCCGATGATCCACCCCACGCGCCAGCCCGTCATGGCGTAGGTCTTGGCCACGCCGTTGACGATGACGGTGCGGTCGGCCAGCTCGGGCACCTCGACGGGGATCGAGGCGAACTCGGCGTCGCCGTAGACGAGGTGCTGGTAGATCTCGTCGGTGAGCACCCACAGGTCGTGTTCGAGGGCCCACCGACCGATCGCGCGGACCTGCTCGCGCGGGTAGACGGCGCCCGTCGGGTTGGACGGGGAGACGAACACCAGGATCTTGGTGCGCTCGGTGCGCGCGGCCTCCAGCTGCTCGACACCGGCCATGTAGCCGGTGCTCTCGTCGGTGGTGACGAAGACCGGGACGCCGCCCGCGAGCTTGATGGACTCGGGGTAGGTGGTCCAGTAGGGGGCCACGACGATGACCTCGTCCCCCGGGTCGAGCAGGGCGGCGAAGGCCTCGTAGATGGCCTGTTTGCCGCCGTTGGTGACCAGGACCTGGGAGGGCTCGACCCGGTACCCGGAGTCGCGGGCGGTCTTCTCGGCGATGGCCTTCTTGAGTTCGGGAAGGCCCCCGGCCGGCGTGTAGCGGTGGAAGCGCGGCTCGCGGGCTGCCTCGACAGCGGCCTCGACGATGTAGTCGGGGGTCGGGAAGTCCGGCTCTCCGGCCCCGAAACCGATGACGGGGCGCCCCTCCGCCTTCATGGCCTTGGCCTTCGCGTCGACGGCGAGGGTGGCCGACTCGGAGATAGCGCTGATACGTGCAGAGACTCGCGGTCGCTCAGTCATGTCTCCATGGTGTCACGTGCCCCCGGCAGAGCTGGTGGGGAAGGGTACAGGGCGATCGCGGAACCGGCGCGACGGGGTGCCCGGAGGAGCGCGGTTTGGTCTCCGCGCCGCCCAGGGCATACACTCGTTCGCGCCGACCGGCCACGGACGGGGCGGCCCCGCGTACAAGTGGGGTGCGGACCCGGTTCGGACCGGCTATGGTGGGGAACGCAGTTTCCGCTCAAGGGCAGTGGCTCAATTGGCAGAGCACCGGTCTCCAAAACCGGCGGTTGGGGGTTCGAGTCCCTCCTGCCCTGCACGAACGCACGGTGTGGCGGTCTTCGGGCCGCCGCACCCTGCGGGGCATACGGAACTACGGGGATGACCAGCAGCCCGCGACCCTAAGGACCCCAGGTGACCCAGACTGACGCCGACGCCAAGCCCGACAAGGAGCCCAAGCGTCGTACCGGTCCTGTGACCTTCACCAAGCAGGTCGTCGGGGAGCTTCGCAAAGTCCGCTGGCCCACGCGCCGCGAGCTGGTCACCTACACCATCGTCGTCCTGGTGTTCGTCGTCCTCGTCCTGAGCTACGTCTCGCTCCTCGACTTCGTTTTCGCCGCGCTCACCACCTGGCTCTACGCCGGATTCAGCCCCGAGGGCGAGTTCCAGGCCCTGCCGCTGTGGACCAGTATCGCCACCGGCGCCCTGGCCGTCATCTTCGGCGCCATGGGGCTCATGCGCAGCAAGGGCGACTGAGCCCCGCTCCCCTGGTCCTCCGCACCGCCCAGGTCCGGAGCCCGAGCGGAGCCGCGGCCGTGACGCGGGCCGCCGTCCCCGTCCACCCGTGCCTGGTCCCATCCCGCGCGCGGAGACCGTAAGCTGGCAGGACTGGGTTCGACGTCGACCGCTGTCCGGTGCGCGTCGGCCCGCAGTAGCGCATCCGACGAGAGAAAGAGCAGCCGTGTCCGAGTCCCCACTGACCCCTGACGACTTCCCCGAAGAGGAGCCGGGTCAGTCGTCGGAGGAAGAGACCGGCCTGGCGGGCGAGCTGTCCGAGGACACGGCCGAGCAGGCCGACACCGACAGCCCGGAGCTGACCGGTGACGCCGACGAGGCCGACGAAGAGGCCGAGGAGGCCGAGCAGGAGCCCGAGCTCCCCAAGCTCGACCCCGTCGAGGAGTTCCGGAACGAGCTGATCCTGCTTCCCGGCGACTGGTACGTCGTGCACACCTACGCCGGGTACGAGAAGCGGGTCAAGGCCAACGTCGAGAGCCGCACCCAGTCGCTCAACATGGAGGACTACATCTTCCAGGTCGAGGTGCCCGAACACGAGGTCACCGAGGTCAAGAGCGGCAAGCGCCAGCAGGTCACCGAGAAGGTCCTGCCCGGCTACGTGCTCGTCCGCATGGACCTGACCGACGAGTCCTGGTCGGCCATCCGCAACACCCCGGGCGTGACCGGCTTCGTCGGCCTGTCCAACAAGCCCGCCCCGCTCAGCCTCACCGAGGTCGCCAAGCTCCTGGCGCCCGAGCCCGAGGAGGAGCCGGAGGAGGAGCGCAAGGCCAAGGCCGGTGCCGGTGTCAGCGAGGCGCGCTCCGACGTGGCCTACGAGATCGGCGAGTCCGTCACCGTCATGGAGGGCCCGTTCGCGACGCTGCCCGCCACGGTGAGCGAGATCAACCCGGACACCCAGAAGCTCAAGGTGCTCGTGTCGATCTTCGGCCGCGAGACCCCGGTCGAGCTCTCCTTCAACCAGGTCGCCAAGATCTGAACCGTCCGGGCAGTGACCCGGCCGACGTAGACTTGGTGGGTCCGCCTCCGGGCGGACCCACTCGCGTGCTCCGCCCACGGCAGGGCGGGGACCAGCACACACCGCACATCAGGCAAAGGACCCGATATGCCTCCGAAGAAGAAACTGGCCGCACTCGTCAAGGTGCAGCTCCCCGCCGGTCAGGCCACCCCGGCGCCGCCCGTCGGTACCGCCCTCGGTCCGCACGGCGTCAACATCATGGACTTCTGCAAGCAGTACAACGCTGCTACGGAGGGCCAGCGCGGCAACGTCATCCCCGTAGAGATCTCCATCTACGAGGACCGCTCCTTCAGCTTCGTCACCAAGACGCCCCCGGCGCCGAAGCTGATCCTCAAGGCCGCCGGCCTGGACAAGGCCGCCACCGACCCGGGTCGCAGCACGGCCGGTTCGATCACCGCCGAGCAGGTCCGCGAGATCGCGCAGACCAAGCTGCCCGACCTCAACACCGACGACATCGAGGCCGCCGCCAAGATCGTCGCCGGCACCGCCCGCTCGATGGGCATCGAGGTCAAGTAGCTCCCCGCACCGGGGCTCCGGGCCGACGCCCGGGCCGCGTGGGGTGCTCGCCGTCAAGAACCGACAGTGGCAGGGCCAGGCGCTGGCCCACTGACCACACGTTCCACAGGAGAACAGCGTGAAGCGCAGCAAGAACCACCGCAAAGCCAGCGAGCTGGTGAACCGTGACAAGCTCTACAGCCCCGCCGAGGCCGTGAAGCTCGCCAAGGAGACCTCCAGCGTGAAGTTCGACGCGACCGTCGAGGTCGCCCTGCGTCTGGGCGTCGACCCGCGCAAGGCCGACCAGATGGTTCGCGGCACCGTGAACCTGCCCAACGGCACCGGTAAGACCGCCCGGGTCCTGGTCTTCGCGACCGGTGAGCGTGCGGAGCAGGCTCGCGCCGCTGGCGCCGACTACGTCGGTGACGACGACCTCGTCCAGGAGATCCAGAACGGTTTCCTCGACTTCGACGCCGTCGTCGCCACCCCGGACCTCATGGGCAAGGTCGGCCGCCTCGGCCGCGTGCTCGGTCCGCGTGGTCTCATGCCCAACCCCAAGACGGGCACCGTCACCCCGGACGTGGCCAAGGCCGTGACCGACATCAAGGGCGGCAAGATCGAGTTCCGCGTCGACCGTCACGGCAACCTGCACTTCATCATCGGCAAGGCGTCCTTCGACGACGCCAAGCTGGTGGAGAACTACCAGGCCGCCATCGACGAGGTGAACCGCCTCAAGCCGTCCGCCGCCAAGGGCCGTTACATCAAGAAGGCCGTGGTCACCACGTCCATGGGCCCGAGCATCCCGCTCGACGCCTGATCGAAACGCGCCCGAACCGGCACGTAGCCGAACGGCCCCCCGGATCCCGTCAGGGAACCGGGGGGCCGTCGCCGTGCGGAGGGCCCCCGACTAGATGTCGGTGATCTGCTCCTCGGAGGGCATCTCGAAGGAGGTCTCGCCCAGGGCGGAGAAGACCATCGAGAGGTCGGTGACGTCGTCGCTGAAGTCGATGCGCATCGGGAAGCCGTCACCGGAGATCCAGATGGACGTCTCCATGGCCCCTTCGATCGAGCCGCCGATCAGATCGTTCAGGGCGCCCGCCTGCCCCTCCGGGAGGGCGTCGATCTCCTCCTGCGTGAACGTGCCGTCGACGCGGGTGGTCTCGACCCCGCTGATCTCCTCGGTCCCGGCCTCCTCGACGGTCTCGATCTCGGAGATCGCGCCCGCGACGTCCGAGAGCTGCGAGGCGTCGAACATGTCCTCCGTGGTCGGCATCGAGTCCATGCCGCTGGCGCCGCGGACCCAGGCCGTGTCGGCCTCGAAGTTGCCGTTGTGGTTGGACACCAGGGCCTCGCCCTCGGCGGGGACGATGACGATCGAGGTGCCGAGCTCCTCCGCGGTCATGCCCGAGCTCTCACCGCTGAGCTCCTCGAGGTCCAGCATCATCTCGCCGATCTCCGGCATGACGATGGTGACCTGGGCCGCCTGCGGGTCGCTCATGACCTCGTAGGTGAAGTCCATGTTCGTCTCGCCGAGCTCGGGGTCGGTCATGCCGATCGCCATGTCGAGGGTGTAGTTGTCCACCGACTCGGTGGTCGAGGCGAGATCGGCGAGGAGGCTCATGACGCCTCCGCCCCCGTTCTCCTCCTCCGTCGCGGCTTCGGTGGTCTCCTCGGGCTCGGCGGACTGGTCGCCACCGCAGGCGGCGAGGGACAGGCTCAGGGCGCCGACGGCAAGGAAAGCCGGCACACGGGTCTTCATGGGGGTGGATACCTTTTCGATGAGGGAGATGGTGTGCGAGGAAGGGAGCGGGCCTTCAGCGGGTCATGTTGCCACGTGTGTAGGACATCTCGGACACGAGGCAACACTTGTTACTGGGACGTTGTCCCATTTCGTGGGGTTGCGTGACGCTCCTCACGTCAGGCGGGGGTCGGTCGCCCGGAATCCGTTCTCCGCACCCTTCCCGGTCCTGTAGCATGAGTACTTGCCGAAGACCGCTGGTCGTCACCCGAACGGGTGACCTAAGGACCCATCCGCGATGGGCGCCCGCGCAGGTGTCACCAGAGCTTTCCCGTTCCGGGTGCGTTTCCGCGCCCCGTGGACGCGGTCGTGCCCCGTGCGCCTCGCGCTCGGGGCTTTTTCTCGTGCTGACGCCGATCGCGTGAGTCCTTGGGAACCAACCAGCGTTCACTGTTGGAAGGAGTCCCATGGCGAGGCCGGACAAGGCAGCCGCGGTCGCCGAACTCACGGAGGAACTCCGTGGGTCGAACGGCGCCGTGCTGGCGGAATACCGGGGACTCAGTGTGGCCGGGCTCAACGAGCTCCGCCGCAGCCTCGGCCAGAACGCGCGTTTCCGCGTCGTGAAGAACACGCTGACCAAGATCGCCGTGAGCGAGGCCGGAGTCGACGAGAAGGTCAAGGACCTGCTCGAGGGCCCCACCGCCGTCGCTTTCATCCGCGGTGACGTGGTCGAGACCGCCAAGAGTCTGCGTGACTTCGCGAAGGCGAACGAGCCCCTGGTGATCAAGGGCGGCGTCATCGACGGTAAGTCGATGTCCGCCGAGGACATCACCAAGCTGGCCGACCTGGAGTCCCGCGAGGTGCTTCTCTCGAAGATGGCCGGTGCGCTCAAGGCCAAGCAGGGCCAGGCCGCCGCCGTCTTCCAGGCGCTCCCGACCAAGGCCGCGCGTCTCGCGCAGGCCCTGGCGGACAAGCGCTCCGAGGAAGCGGCCTAGACAACCTGATTTCCGGCGGGTGTCGACGTCACCCGCCTCATGGCTCGCACGTGGCGCCGACGGGCGCGCGTGTCCGTAGAGAAAGAGAGATCGCATCATGGCGAAGCTCAGCAACGAGGACCTGCTGGCCGCGTTCGAGGAGATGACCCTCCTCGAGCTGTCCGAGTTCGTGAAGCTGTTCGAGGACAAGTTCGACGTCGAGGCCGCCGCCCCGGCCGCCGTCGTCGCCGCCGCCCCGGGTGCCGGTGGCGGCGCCGCCGAGGCCGAGCCCGAGAAGGACGAGTTCGACGTCGTCCTCGAGTCCGCCGGCGACAAGAAGATCCAGGTCATCAAGGAGGTCCGCGGCCTCACGAGCCTGGGTCTCAAGGAGGCCAAGGACCTGGTCGACAACGCTCCCAAGCCGCTGCTCGAGGGCGTCAACAAGGAGGCCGCTGACAAGGCCAAGGCCGCCCTGGAGGGCGCTGGCGCCACCGTCACCCTCAAGTAGTCCCACGCGGGCCGTACGGGCCCGCTGGTACCCGCGGGGGGGGCNTCCGACTCCCCCGAGGGGACGAAGGTCCCTTCGCCGCTCCCGGCGCCGTGTCCGATCCCGCCCCGGGTGGGAGGTGTGCGAAGCTGGGTCGGCGGCGGGACGGGGATCCGCGTGTGCGAACTGTCCCGCAGACGCGATAATCTCCCGTCCCGGGATTCTTGACGGGCTCGGGGGAGAGTGTTTACCCGCCCTGGGCGGGGGAACTCTTCCGGGTGTCCGACGGCTCGTATCCCCCTGGGGGCCGGGACGGGCGCGCTGGACCACCCACACGGTCCCGGTGGGTCGCCGGGGACGGAATCCGAGGTCGGGTTCCGGGCCGGGGACGGTGTCCGGGCTTGACGGATCGCCCGCCACGGGTGATCCTGCCGGTGTCGTGAGTGGCGCCGTGGACCGTGAGTGGACAGCGGTGTGGTGTTCGGCTACACTGCTCTTTTGCGCTGCCCTTTGGTGATCCCTGTGTCGGTGTACGGCTTCCGCCATCCCATTTTCGTCTGGACACGGTAGCCCGTTCCCGCTCGATGTGACCGTCTCAACCGTGTTGCGGCGGTCCTCCAGTGACGGATCGTCTGGCGTGCGCGCTTTAACCGCCACAAGCCTTCGGAAGGACCCCTGTTGGCAGCCTCGCGCAACGCCTCCGCTAACGCCCTTGGTCCGCACCGCGTTTCGTTCGCCCGTATTCAGGAACCCCTCGAGGTCCCGAACCTGCTCGCCCTGCAGACCGAGTCGTTCGACTGGCTGCTGGGCAACGAGAAGTGGAAGACCCGGGTCGAGACGGCCCGAAACGCTGGCCGCAAGGACGTTCCGGAGCAGTCCGGTCTCGAAGAGATCTTCGAGGAGATCAGTCCGATCGAGGACTTCTCGGGCACGATGTCGCTGTCGTTCCGCGACCATCGGTTCGAGCCGCCCAAGTACTCCGAAGAGGAGTGCAAGGACAAGGACATGACCTTCTCCGCCCCGATGTTCGTCACGGCGGAGTTCATCAACAACGACACCGGTGAGATCAAGAGCCAGACGGTGTTCATGGGCGACTTCCCGCTCATGACCGTCAAGGGCACCTTCATCATCAACGGCACCGAGCGCGTCGTCGTGTCCCAGCTGGTCCGCTCCCCGGGCGTGTACTTCGACCGGTCGGTCGACAAGAGCTCGGACAAGGACCTCTTCGGCTGCAAGGTCATCCCGTCCCGCGGCGCCTGGCTGGAGTTCGAGGTCGACAAGCGCGACTTCGTCGGTGTGCGTATCGACCGCAAGCGCAAGCAGGGCGTCACCGTCCTGCTCAAGGCGCTGGGCTGGACCACCGACCAGATCCTCGAGCGCTTCGGCCAGTACGAGTCCATCCGCAACACGCTGGAGAAGGACCCGACCGCGGGCACCGACGACGCGCTGCTGGACATCTACCGCAAGCTGCGTCCGGGGGAGCCGCCCACGAAGGAGTCGGCCCAGGCGCTGTTGGAGAACCTCTACTTCAACCCCAAGCGCTACGACCTCGCCAAGGTCGGCCGCTACAAGATCAACAAGAAGCTCGGTCTGGAGACCGACTACACCCAGGGCACCCTCACCGAAGAGGACATCGTCTCCACCATCGACTACCTCGTGCGCCTGCACGCGGGTGAGGTCGAGCGCGAGACGGCCATCGGTGTCCGCCCCGTCGAGACCGACGACATCGACCACTTCGGCAACCGGCGCCTGCGCACGGTCGGCGAGCTCATCCAGAACCAGGTCCGCCTGGGCCTGGCCCGCATGGAGCGCGTCGTCCGCGAGCGGATGACCACCCAGGACGTCGAGGCGATCACGCCGCAGACCCTGATCAACATCCGCCCCGTCGTGGCCTCCATCAAGGAGTTCTTCGGCACCTCGCAGCTGTCCCAGTTCATGGACCAGACCAACCCGCTGGCGGGTCTGACCCACAAGCGCCGCCTCTCGGCGCTGGGTCCGGGCGGTCTGTCCCGTGAGCGCGCGGGCTTCGAGGTCCGTGACGTCCACGCCTCCCACTACGGCCGCATGTGCCCGATCGAGACCCCTGAGGGTCCCAACATCGGTCTGATCGGCTCCCTCGCCGCCTACGGCCGCGTCAACTCCTTCGGGTTCGTCGAGACCCCGTACCGCCGCGTGGTCGACGGTCGCATCACCGACCAGGTCGACTACCTCACCGCGGACGAGGAGGACCGGTACGTCATCGGCCAGGCCAACACGCCGATCAACCCGGACGGCACCTTCGCCGAGTCCCACGTCCTGGTGCGCCGCAAGGGCGAGGAGTTCGAGCAGGTCCGCTCGGACGAGGTCGACTACATGGACGTGTCGCCGCGCCAGATGGTGTCGGTCGCCACCGCCATGATCCCGTTCCTGGAGCACGACGACGCCAACCGCGCGCTCATGGGTTCCAACATGCAGCGCCAGGCGGTGCCGCTGCTGCGCGCCGAGGCGCCCTACGTCGGCACCGGCATGGAGTACCGGGCCGCCACCGACGCCGGTGAGGTCATCCTCGCGGAGAAGGCCGGTGTGGTCGAGGACGTCACGGCCGACTACGTCACCGTGATGGCCGACGACGGTACCCGCAAGACCTACCGCCTGGGCAAGTTCCAGCGCTCCAACCAGGGCACCTGCTTCAACCAGCGGCCGATCGTGCAGGAGGGCCAGCGGGTCGAGGAGTCCCAGGTCCTGGCGGACGGCCCGTCCACCGACCAGGGTGAGATGTCGCTGGGCAAGAACCTGCTCGTGGCGTACATGTCCTGGGAGGGCCACAACTACGAGGACGCGATCATCCTCTCCCAGCGTCTGGTGCAGGACGACGTCCTCTCCTCGATCCACATCGAGGAGCACGAGGTCGACGCCCGTGACACCAAGCTGGGCCCGGAGGAGATCACCCGCGAGATCCCCAACGTCAGCGAGGAGGTCCTGGCCGACCTCGACGACCGGGGCATCATCCGCATCGGCGCCGAGGTCGTCGACGGCGACATCCTCGTCGGCAAGGTGACCCCCAAGGGTGAGACCGAGCTGACCCCGGAGGAGCGCCTGCTGCGCGCCATCTTCGGTGAGAAGGCCCGCGAGGTCCGCGACACCTCCCTGAAGGTGCCGCACGGTGAGACCGGCAAGGTCATCGGCGTCCGCGTGTTCAGCCGCGAGGACGGCGACGAGCTCGCCCCGGGCGTCAACGAGATGGTCCGCGTCTACGTCGCCCAGAAGCGCAAGATCACCGACGGTGACAAGCTCGCCGGCCGCCACGGCAACAAGGGCGTCATCGCCAAGATCCTGCCCCAGGAGGACATGCCCTTCCTGGAGGACGGCACGCCGGTCGACATCATCCTCAACCCGCTGGGCGTCCCCGGCCGAATGAACGTCGGCCAGGTGTTGGAGGTCCACCTGGGCTGGCTGGCCAAGAACGGCTGGTCGGTCGAGGGGCTCGACGAACCGTGGAAGCAGTCGCTCCACGACATCGGGGCCTCCGAGTCCGAGCCGGGCTCCAACGTGGCCACCCCGGTCTTCGACGGCCTGCACGGCGACGAGCTCAGCGGCCTGATCCAGTCGGTCCGCCCCAACAAGGACGGCAACCGCCTGATCAACGAGGACGGCAAGGCGCGGCTGTTCGACGGCCGCACCGGTGAGCCGTTCGCCGAGCCGATCTCCGTCGGCTACAAGTACATCCTGAAGCTCCACCACCTCGTGGACGACAAGATCCACGCGCGCTCCACCGGCCCGTACTCGATGATCACCCAGCAGCCGCTGGGCGGTAAGGCGCAGTTCGGCGGTCAGCGCTTCGGTGAGATGGAGGTCTGGGCGCTGGAGGCCTACGGCGCCGCCTACGCGCTCCAGGAGCTGCTCACCATCAAGTCCGACGACGTGGTGGGCCGGGTCAAGGTCTACGAGGCCATCGTCAAGGGCGAGAACATCCCCGAGCCGGGCATCCCTGAGTCCTTCAAGGTGCTCATCAAGGAGATGCAGTCGCTCTGTCTGAACGTGGAGGTGCTGTCCAGTGACGGTATGTCCATCGAGATGCGGGACAGCGACGAGGACGTCTTCCGCGCTGCGGAAGAGCTGGGAATCGACCTGGGTCGGCGTGAGCCGAGCAGTGTCGAAGAGGTCTAACTTCCGCGATCTTCGAGAGCAGGGGACGAATTAAGTGCTCGACGTCAACTTCTTCGACGAGCTGCGCATTGGCCTCGCGACGGCCGACGACATCCGCCAGTGGTCGCACGGCGAGGTCAAGAAGCCCGAAACCATCAACTACCGGACCCTCAAGCCGGAGAAGGACGGACTCTTCTGCGAGAAGATCTTCGGTCCGACCCGGGACTGGGAGTGCTACTGCGGTAAGTACAAGCGCGTCCGCTTCAAGGGCATCATCTGTGAGCGCTGCGGCGTCGAGGTGACCCGCGCCAAGGTGCGCCGTGAGCGGATGGGCCACATCGAGCTGGCCGCGCCCGTCACGCACATCTGGTACTTCAAGGGCGTGCCCTCCCGCCTGGGCTACCTGCTGGACCTGGCGCCGAAGGATCTCGAGAAGATCATCTACTTCGCCGCCTACATGGTCACCTGGGTGGACACCGAGGCCCGTGAGCGCGACCTCCAGTCCCTGGAGGCGCGGATCTCGGTCGAGAAGCAGCACCTGGAGCAGCGCCGCGACTCCACCATCGAGGAGCGCCACCGCAAGCTCGAGGCCGACCTGGCCGAGCTCGAGGAGCAGGGTGCCAAGGGCGACGCCCGCCGCAAGGTGCGCGAGGGCGCCGAGCGCGAGATGCGCCAGCTGCGCGACCGCGCCCAGCGTGAGATCGACCGCCTCGACGAGGTCTGGAACCGCTTCAAGAACCTCAAGGTCCAGGACCTCGAGGGCGACGAGATGCTCTACCGCGAGATGCGGGACCGCTTCGGGAAGTACTTCCGCGGCGGCATGGGCGCCCAGGCCATCCAGGACCGGCTCTCCAACTTCGAGCTGGACCAGGAGGCGGAGAAGCTCCGCGAGACCATCCGCACCGGCAAGGGCCAGAAGAAGGCCCGCGCCCTCAAGCGGCTCAAGGTCGTCTCGGCGTTCCTCAACACCACCAACAGCCCCATGGGCATGGTGCTCGACTGCATCCCGGTCATCCCGCCGGACCTGCGTCCGATGGTGCAGCTGGACGGTGGCCGCTTCGCGACCTCCGACCTCAACGACCTGTACCGCCGGGTGATCAACCGGAACAACCGCCTCAAGCGACTGCTCGACCTCGGCGCGCCCGAGATCATCGTCAACAACGAGAAGCGGATGCTCCAGGAGGCCGTCGACGCCCTGTTCGACAACGGCCGCCGCGGCCGTCCGGTCACCGGGCCGGGCAACCGTCCGCTCAAGTCGCTGTCCGACATGCTCAAGGGCAAGCAGGGCCGCTTCCGTCAGAACCTGCTCGGTAAGCGCGTCGACTACTCCGGCCGTTCGGTCATCGTCGTCGGCCCGCAGCTGAAGCTGCACCAGTGCGGTCTGCCCAAGCAGATGGCGCTGGAGCTGTTCAAGCCGTTCGTGATGAAGCGCCTGGTCGACCTGAACCACGCGCAGAACATCAAGAGCGCCAAGCGCATGGTGGAGCGGTCCCGCCCGGTCGTGTGGGACGTCCTCGAAGAGGTCATCACCGAGCACCCGGTGCTGCTCAACCGCGCTCCGACGCTGCACCGCCTGGGCATCCAGGCCTTCGAGCCGCAGCTGGTCGAGGGCAAGGCCATCCAGATCCACCCGCTGGTCTGCACGGCGTTCAACGCCGACTTCGACGGTGACCAGATGGCCGTGCACCTGCCGCTGTCCGCCGAGGCCCAGGCCGAGGCGCGGCTGCTGATGCTGGCCACGAACAACATCCTCAAGCCGTCCGACGGCAAGCCCGTGACCATGCCCACCCAGGACATGATCATCGGTCTGTACTACCTGACGACGGAGCGCTCCGGCGCCCGGGGCGAGGGGCGGGCGTTCCGCTCCCCGGCCGAGGCGATCATGGCCTACGACCTGGGCGACCTCGACCTCCAGGCCAAGATCCGCCTGCGGATCGCCGACGGCGCTCCCGCGCCCAAGGACTGGACCCCGCCGGAGGGCTGGCAGCAGGGCGACGTCTACGTCCTGGAGACGACGCTGGGCCGGTACCTCTTCAACGAGGCCACCCCGGTCGACTACCCGTACGTCAACTTCCAGGTGGGCAAGAAGCAGGTCTCGACCCTGGTCAACGACCTGGCCGAGAACTACCCCAAGGTCCAGGTCGCCACGACCCTGGACGCCCTGAAGGACGCCGGTTACCGCTGGGCCACCCGGTCCGGTCTGACCATCGGCATCGAGGACGTCGTCGCGCCTCCGGCCAAGACGGAGATCCTCGAGGGCTACGAGCGCAAGGCCGACAAGATCCAGCGCGAGTACGACCGTGGTCTCATCACCGACGACGAGCGCCGTCAGGAGCTCACCGAGGTGTGGACCCAGGCCACCGCCGAGGTCGCCCGGAACATGGAGGACAACTTCCCCGCCGACAACCCGGTGTGGATGATGGTCCAGTCCGGTGCCCGTGGTAACCCGATGCAGGTGCGTCAGATCGCCGGTATCCGCGGTCTGGTCTCCAACACCAAGGGTGAGACGATCCCGCGCCCGATCAAGTCCTCCTACCGCGAGGGCCTGTCCGTCCTGGAGTACTTCATCTCCACACACGGTCAGCGCAAGGGTCTGGCCGACACCGCCCTGCGTACCGCCGACTCGGGTTACCTGACCCGTCGTCTGGTGGACGTCGCGCAGGACGTCATCGTCCGCGAGGTCGACTGTGAGACCGACCGCTCGCTCTGGCACGAGATCGGTGAGAAGACCGCCTCCGGCGCCGTCGTGCGCAAGCACAACGTCGAGAACACCGGTTTCGGCCGTACCCTCGCCGAGCCCGCCGTGGACGCGGACGGCAACGTCGTCCTGCCCGCGCTGGCCGACACCTCCGAGCAGAACATCGACAAGCTGGTCGAGGCGGGCATCACCCGCGTGCGCATCCGCTCGTCGCTCACCTGTGAGGCGAAGATCGGCGTGTGCTCCACCTGCTACGGCCGCTCCATGGCGACCGGCAAGCCGGTGGACGTCGGTGAGGCGATCGGTATCATCGCGGCCCAGTCCATCGGTGAGCCCGGTACCCAGCTGACCATGCGGACCTTCCACATGGGTGGTTCGGCCGGTCAGGACATCACCCACGGTCTGCCCCGTGTCCAGGAGCTCTTCGAGGCCCGCATCCCCAAGGGTGTGGCCCCGATCTCCGAGGTGGAGGGCCGGATCCGGATCGACGACACGGAGAAGAGCCGTAAGATCGTCGTCATCCCGGACGACGGCTCGGACGAGATCGCCTACCCGGTGCCGATGCGCGCCCAGCTCCTGGTCAGCGACGACGACCACGTGTCGGTCGGACAGCAGCTGATCCAGGGTGCGATCAACCCGCACGAGGTCCTCCGCATCCAGGGGCCGCGCGCGGTGCAGCAGCACCTCGTGTCGGAGGTCCAGGAGGTCTACAAGTCGCAGGGTGTGTCCATCCACGACAAGCACATCGAGATCATCGTCCGCCAGATGCTCAAGCGGGTGAACATCCTCGAGTCGGGTGACACCGAGCTGCTGCCGGGTGAGATGGTCGAGCGGCCGAAGTTCGAGCGGATCAACCGCCGCGTCGTCTCCGAGGGCGGACAGCCCGCGGCCGGACGCCCGGTGCTGCTCGGCATCACCAAGGCCTCGCTGGCCACGGAGTCCTGGCTGTCGGCGGCCTCCTTCCAGGAGACCACCCGGGTGCTCACCGAGAACGCGATCCACGGCAAGAGCGACCCGCTCCTCGGCCTCAAGGAGAACGTCATCATCGGTAAGCTCATCCCGGCCGGTACCGGTATTCCGCAGTACCGCAACATCCGGGTGGAGCCGACCGAGGAGGCCAAGGCCTCGATGTACTCGGTCTCCGGATACGAGGAGCCCAGCGAGTACACCTTCGGGCAGGGGTCGGGCGAGGCCGTCCCGCTGGAGGAGTACGACTTCGGGCCCTACAACCGGTAAGAGCGGTTGACTGAACGGACGGCGGCGGTCCACCACCTCCTCAGGGGGGTGGTGCCGCCGCCGTTCGACGTGGTCGGTCCGCACATCGCGGTGTGGACGGGGAGAGGGCGCTTCGGCGCTGTCGGGAGAGCAGGCGCACAGTGACTGAAAACGGGGGCGGACGGGACTCGGGCGCGCGCGAGGCGGACTCGTGGTTCAAGCCGAGCGAGAACCGCTACCGCACGCAGTCGGAGTACCAGGACCCGATGGAGGACGGTGAGACCGGCGACACGGTCTTCCCGGACAGCGGGGGCTACGCGGGGCTGAGCACGTCGCGGCCCCCGATGGTCGAGCCGTATCCGGAGGCGCTGGGCGGCCCGCCGCGGTCGACCCCTCCGGCCCCGCCGACACCCGGGGGGCTCTCCTACCCCGGCGCGGGCGCCTCGGCGTACGAGCCGCTGACCCGCGTCCCGGGGGAGCCCGAGCCGGAGAACGAGCCGAGTTTCCCGGGGATCGCCGCGAGCGCGGAGGTGCCGCTGCCCCCGGAGACGGACTCCGTCCCCGGCGGCGCGTCGACGGGCACCTGGCCGGCGGAACCGGGGGCCGGTACCGCGTGGGCCCCTGAGTCCGCCGGACCGTCGTTCGACGAGCCCCGTGACGGTTCCGCAAACGAACCGGGGACCCCTGATTCCGCGTCCTTCTCCGGCGATGAGCCGTGGGCCGCCGGTGACCTCGGTGACCGGAGCGATGATCCGTGGTCCTCCGAGCCCGCCCGCGCGCAGGAGCCGTGGGGCCCGGGCCCGTCCGTTCCCTCTTCTTCGGCGTCGTCCGACTCCGCCGCTCCCGTGGATGACGCGCCATGGGGCGCCGGCCATTCTGACGACCGGCCGTGGGCCCCTGAGCCCGCCGGACCGTCGTTCGACGAGCCCCGTGACGGTTCCGCGGACGAACCGGGGTCTTTCGAGTCCACCGCTCCCTCGGTCGGTGAGCCGTGGGGCACCGGTGACGTGAGCGGCGAGGGCGACGAGTCGTGGTCGCCGGGTGCCGCCGGGCCGTCGTTCGACGAACCCGTGGGCGGTGCCACCGGGCAGCCGTGGTCCTCCGGCCCCGAGTCCCCCTCGACCGACGCGCCGTGGGGCGCCGGTGACCCGGGTGACCGGGATGATGACCTGTGGTCCTCCGAGGCCGCTCACGCCGACGGGGCGTGGTCTCCGGGGTCCGACAGCGTGCCGGGTGACGCGCAGTGGTCCCCGAACGACGCCGCTCCCTCGGCCGCGCCGTTCCCCGAGCCCGCCGGGCCGTCGTTCGATGAGCCCCTGGGCGGTGCCACCGGGCAGCCGTGGCCCTCCGGACCCGAGTCCCCCTCGACCGACGCGCCGTGGGGCGCCGGTGACGTGAG
>NZ_ANBC01000296.1 GCF_000341125.1 Nocardiopsis lucentensis DSM 44048
GACCGGCCATGGGCGCCTGAGCCCGCGCGTGCCGACGAGTCCTGGGGCGGGGAGACCTCCTCCACGGACGCTCCGTGGTCTTCCGAGTCCGCCGCACCGGGTGCCGACGAGCCCTGGACTCCGGGCGCCACCACGCTCTCCCCGGAAACCCCCGCCCCGTCGTTCGACGAGCCCCGTGGCGGCTCCACCGACATGCCGTGGTCCCCCGAGCCCGGCGACGCGCAGTGGAACCCCGGCCCCGCCCTCGACCGCGTCAACGAGGCGTGGTCCCCCGGCACCCCTCCGGCCAACGAGCCCTGGACCCCCGAGGCGCCGGCCGACGACGGACTCGGGGCCCGGTCCCCGATGCCCCCGGCGGACGGCCCGGACCCCCTGGCCCCTCGCCCGGACTCCTGGGCCGACGACGAACTCGGCTCCGACTCCTGGGGCGCGGACGCGCGTTCCGGCGGCCTCGGTGCTCCCCGGACCTGGGACGAGCGCACCGACGACCTGGACACCTGGGCGCCCGCCCGGGACGGAGGCGACGCCTGGAGCGGCACGCGGCCCGCCGAGCCGTGGACCGGCCCGTCCACGGACGGTTACGACGACGAGCTCTCGCCCGCTCCGGCGCCCCTCGAGCAGAACCCGCCCGGTGGCGGCACCGGCAACACCTGGGTGTTCGACCGCGATGACGCCCGCCTGCCCGACTCGGTGCGTGAGGCCGAGCGGCGCCGCCGGGAGAACGGCCCCGCCCAACCCGAGTACCGGGACTGGGGCGGTGAGCCCGAGGGGCCGGACGACGGTGCCCCCTCCGCGGCCGTCCCCGGCTCCGACGACCCGCTCGGAACGATCGCCGACATGCAGTCCAGGGCCCGCTTCCAGGACGAGGGGAACGTCCGCGACGCGGAGCAGCAGCCGGGCGGCGCCACCCAGATGTTCGACGCCCTCTCCTTCGACGACCCCGAGCCGGGCGCCGACCGGTACGGGGCTCCCGCGTACGGCGACGGGGGGTACGACGACTACGGGGACGGTGACGATCCCCGCTACGCGGACGACGGGTACGCCGAGCAGTCCTACGACTCCCGGTACCACGACGTCGGATACGACGAGGACCCGGCGGAGGGCTACGACGACGATCCCCGCGCCGCCGCCCCGGGGATGCCCTCGGACCTGGGTCCCGCTCCGGAGGAGACGGCTGATCCGCAGGGGCCGGACGCGGAGTCCGAGTACGACGACGGATTCACCCCGGCCGACTACGGAATGCCGGTGGACCAGCCGAGGCAGCGGCGGGGGGGGG
>NZ_ANBC01000297.1 GCF_000341125.1 Nocardiopsis lucentensis DSM 44048
GCGACTTCCCCGGCTTCGATGACCGTCCTCCCGGCGGTGAGGTGGGCGACGCCTACCCCGGTTACGACAGCATCGAGTACCTCGCCGACACCGATCGGGGGGCGCTGGTCACCCTGTGGCTCGGCCTGGCCTCCCTGCTGCCCGGGATCGGTCTGGCCACCGCGGCCGTGGCGCTGTTCGTCACCGGACCGAAGGCCAGGCGGGCGATCCGCGGGTCGAACGGTCAGCTCGACGGTCTGGGCCTGATCACCACGGGAACGGTGTTCGCGGTGATCGGGATCCTGGTCACCGTGATCTCCGTCGCCTTCTTCCTCGTCCGTTAGCACATCGGCCGCCTTCCCCGGACCTGGTCCGGGGAAGGCGGCCGCTCGTGTGTGGGCGACGACATCCCCATCCAGCACGCAAACCTGGGACGAAACAAGTCGCGAAGCGCGTAGACTAGAGGAGACCCACGGCTACGCGAGGATCGAAACTCGCCATGTCGCACACCGTTTTGACCGTGTACACGGCGGGCGGTAGCCTGTGTGATTGTGCCCGTGAGTCGACGGGTCACACGTGTGTGTGCGGCGCCTTTCGCCCGACCGGGAGCGGCTTGAACCCTCCCGAGGTTCGGCACTGGCGTGCCGCTCATGTGAACCCCCTTCCATCAACGGCCTCCGGCCGGGTGTGTTCCTCTTCGCCATGCGCGAGAACGAGCGCGACACGCCCGACATCGGGGGTCGGGGAGGTTCGGGAAATCCAGCAGGTCAATAGCGATATCGGCTACGAGAACCGGCGTAGGTCACGAGGAAGACGGAGACGCGGTGCCCACCATCCAGCAGCTGGTCCGTAAGGGCCGACAGGACAAGGTCGCAAAGAACAAGACCCCGGCGCTGAAGGGGAGTCCGCAGCGTCGTGGTGTGTGCACGCGTGTCTACACCACTACGCCGAAGAAGCCGAACTCCGCTCTGCGCAAGGTCGCTCGCGTGAAGCTGAGCAGCGGCATCGAGGTGACTGCCTACATTCCCGGCATCGGTCACAACCTCCAGGAGCACAGCATCGTGCTGGTCCGTGGTGGTCGTGTGAAGGACCTGCCGGGCGTCCGCTACCGAATTGTCCGCGGCTCGCTCGACACCCAGGGTGTCCGGGGCCGCAAGCAGGCGCGTAGCCACTACGGCGCCAAGAAGGAGAAGTAAGCATGCCGCGCAAGGGCCCGGCGCCGAAGCGCCAGCTCATCACCGACCCGGTCTACGGCTCGCCGCTCGTCACGCAGCTGATCAACAAGGTGCTGCTCGACGGCAAGCGCTCCATCGCCCAGCGCGTCGTCTACGACGCCCTGGAGGGCGCCCGCGAGAAGACCGGCCAGGACCCGCTCGTCGTTCTCAAGCGCGCCCTGGACAACGTCAAGCCCGCGCTCGAGGTCCGCAGCCGCCGCGTCGGTGGCGCGACCTACCAGGTGCCGGTCGAGGTTCGCGCCTCCCGGTCCACCACGCTGGCCCTGCGCTGGCTGGTCTCCTACTCGCGCCAGCGTCGCGAGAAGACCATGACCGAGCGTCTGATGAACGAGCTGGTCGACGCCAGCAACGGTCTCGGCGCGGCCGTCAAGAAGCGTGAGGACACGCACAAGATGGCCGAGTCGAACAAGGCCTTCGCTCACTACCGCTGGTAAAGCGGCTGGATCGGAACAGACCGAGGGACGACGAGCCTCATGGCTAAGACTTTGCTTGACCTGGCCAAGGTGCGAAACATCGGCATCATGGCCCACATCGACGCGGGTAAAACCACGACGACCGAGCGCATCCTGTACTACACCGGTGTCACCCACAAGGTGGGTGAGGTCCACGACGGCGCCGCCACGATGGACTGGATGAAGGAGGAGCAGGAGCGGGGTATCACCATTACCTCGGCTGCTACCACCACCCACTGGGCCGACCACACCATCAACATCATCGACACGCCCGGCCACGTCGACTTCACGGTCGAGGTCGAGCGTTCGCTGCGTGTTCTCGACGGTGCGGTCGCCGTGTTCGACGCCAAGGAGGGCGTGGAGCCCCAGTCGGAGCAGGTCTGGCGTCAGGCTGACCGCTACGGCGTTCCGCGCATCTGCTTCGTCAACAAGATGGACAAGATCGGCGCCGAGTTCCAGCGCTGCGTGGACATGTTCCGCGAGCGCCTGGGCGCGAACGCGATGCCGATCCAGCTCAACATCGG
The DNA here is from genome assembly GCF_000341125.1 of Nocardiopsis lucentensis DSM 44048. Lineage (GTDB taxonomy): Bacteria > Actinomycetota > Actinomycetes > Streptosporangiales > Streptosporangiaceae > Nocardiopsis > Nocardiopsis lucentensis. The sequence goes on from NZ_ANBC01000297.1 coordinate 2,191, forward strand.
CGCCGAGAGCGACTTCAAGGGCGTCATCGACCTCGTCCGGATGAAGGCCTACGTCTGGAACGAAGAGGCCGCGCTGGGCGAGATGTACGACACGATCGACATCCCCGACACCCACGCGGACGCCGCCCGCGAGGCGCGCGACCAGTTCATCGAGACGCTGGCCGAGGCCGACGACGAGATCATGGAGCTGTACCTGGAGGGCCAGGAGCCCACCGTGGAGCAGCTCGTTCCCGCGATCCGTCGCGCCACCATCGCCGGTACCGCCGTGCCGGTGCTGTGCGGCACCGCGTTCAAGAACAAGGGCGTCCAGCCCCTGCTCGACGCGGTCACGGACTACCTCCCCTCGCCCCTGGACGTCGAGGCCATCGAGGGCCACGACCCCAAGGACGAGAGCGAGGAGACCAAGCTCGCCCGCAAGCCGAGCGTCGACGAGCCCATGTCCGCCCTGGTCTTCAAGATCATGAGCGACCCGCACCTGGGCAAGCTGACCTACGTGCGCGTCTACTCCGGCGTCCTGGAGCAGGGCACCCAGGTGCTCAACAGCCTCAAGGGCCGCAAGGAGCGCATCGGCAAGATCTACCGCATGCACTCCAACAAGCGTGAGGAGATCTCCCAGGCCGGCGCCGGCGACATCGTCGCCGTCATGGGTCTGAAGGACACCACGACCGGTGAGACGCTGTGCGACCAGTCGGCTCCGATCGTTCTGGAGTCCATGTCGTTCCCGGCTCCGGTCATCGAGGTGGCCATCGAGCCCAAGACCAAGAGCGACCAGGAGAAGCTGGGCATCGCGATCCAGCGTCTGGCCGACGAGGACCCCTCCTTCCAGGTGGCCTCGGACGAGCAGACCGGTCAGACCGTGATCTCCGGCATGGGTGAGCTGCACCTCGAGGTGCTCGTCAACCGCATGCGTGACGAGTTCAAGGTCGAGGCGAACATCGGCAAGCCGCAGGTGGCGTACCGCGAGACCATTCGCAAGAAGGTCGAGGGGCACGTGTACACCCACAAGAAGCAGACCGGTGGTTCGGGCCAGTTCGCCAAGGTCAAGATCAACCTCGAGCCCCTCGAGACCGAGAGCGGCGACGCGTCCGGCTACGAGTTCGTCAACTCGGTCACCGGTGGCCGCATCCCGCGGGAGTACATCCCGTCGGTCGACGCGGGTTGCCAGGAGGCCGCCGAGCTGGGCGTGCTCGCGCACTACCCGCTGGTCGGCATCAAGGTGACGCTGACGGACGGTCAGTACCACGAGGTCGACTCCTCCGAGATGGCCTTCAAGACCGCCGGCTCGATGGCCTTCAAGGAGGCCGTCAAGCTCGCGAAGCCCACGCTCCTGGAGCCGGTCATGGCCGTCGAGGTCACCACTCCGGAGGACTACATGGGTGACGTCATCGGTGACCTGAACTCCCGCCGTGGACAGATTCAGTCCATGGACGAGCGTTCCGGCGTCCGCGTCGTCAAGGCCCAGGTTCCTCTCTCCGAGATGTTCGGCTACGTGGGTGACCTGCGTAGCCGCACGCAGGGTCGAGCCAACTACTCGATGGTGTTCGACTCCTACGCGGAGGTTCCGTCCGCTGTCGCCCAAGAAATTGTGGCGAAGGTTCGCGGCGAGTAATCGCTCGCGGACACGTAACCAGCCCGTTCCCGCGGCCGCGGGAACGGGCACCAGATAGCTCTGTACGTCTAGGAGACATCCAGTGGCGAAGGAAAAGTTCGAGCGGACTAAGCCGCACGTCAACATCGGCACCATCGGTCACATTGACCACGGCAAGACCACGCTGACCGCGGCCATCACCAAGGTGCTGCACGACGCGTACCCGGAGCTGAACCCGTTCACCCCGTTCGAGGACATCGACAACGCTCCTGAGGAGCGCGAGCGCGGTATCACCATCTCCGTCGCCCACGTCGAGTACCAGACCGAGGCGCGTCACTACGCCCACGTCGACTGCCCGGGTCACGCCGACTACGTGAAGAACATGATCACGGGTGCGGCGCAGATGGACGGCGCGATCCTGGTCGTGGCCGCCACCGACGGCCCGATGCCGCAGACCAAGGAGCACGTGCTCCTGGCCCGCCAGGTCGGCGTCCCCGCCATCGTCGTCGCCCTGAACAAGGCCGACATGGTGGACGACGACGAGATCTTCGAGCTCGTCGAGCTCGAGGTCCGCGAGCTGCTCACCGAGTACGAGTTCCCGGGCGACGACGTTCCGGTCACCAAGGTCTCCGCGCTCAAGGCGCTGGAGGGCGACGCCACCTGGGGCCAGGCCATCCTGGACCTCATGGGCACGGTCGACACCTTCATCCCCGAGCCCGAGCGTGACACCGAGAAGCCGTTCCTCATGCCGATCGAGGACGTCTTCTCGATCACCGGTCGCGGCACCGTCGTCACCGGTCGTATCGAGCGCGGCATCATCAACGTCAACGAGACCGTTGACATCGTCGGCATCAAGGAAGAGAAGCAGACCACCACGGTCACCGGTGTCGAGATGTTCCGCAAGCTGCTCGACCAGGGCCAGGCCGGCGACAACGTCGGTCTGCTCCTGCGCGGCATCAAGCGCGAGGACGTCGAGCGCGGCCAGGTCGTCATCAAGCCGGGCACGACCACCCCGCACACCGAGTTCGAGGGCCAGGTCGTCATCCTGTCCAAGGACGAGGGTGGCCGCCACACGCCGTTCTTCAACAACTACCGCCCGCAGTTCTACTTCCGCACGACCGACGTCACCGGCGTCGTCACGCTGCCGGAGGGCACCGAGATGGTCATGCCCGGTGACAGCACCGCGATGTCCGTCCAGCTGATCCAGCCGGTCGCGATGGAAGAGGGCCTGAAGTTCGCCATCCGTGAGGGTGGTCGGACCGTGGGCGCCGGTCGCGTCACGAAGATCATCAAGTAGTACCCAGGTTGGGGTGGCGATTCGCCACCCCAACGTGGTGGTCGGGCCGTGTTCGCACGGCCCGACCACCGCACCACCAAAGACGTCATCGGGCTCTGTGACGGTGACGCACCGCAGGGGCAAGCCCTGTTGCGGTTTCTCAAGGGAATAGGGGCTCACGGTACACGGCGGTCTCCGCCGGGGCCTGGGCGTCTGTGACCGGGACACACACCGTTACGGACACTGAAGCGAAGGACGAACAGGCCACATGGCGGGACAGAAGATCCGCATTCGGCTAAAGGCCTATGACCACGAGGTCATCGACAGCTCGGCGAAGAAGATCGTCGAGACTGTGACGCGAACTGGTGCACAGGTCGCGGGCCCGGTGCCGCTGCCGACGGAGAAGAACGTTTACTGCGTCATCAAGTCGCCGCACAAGTACAAGGACTCGCGCGAGCACTTCGAGATGCGCACGCACAAGCGGCTGATCGACATCATCGACCCCACGCCGAAGACCGTCGACTCGCTCATGCGGCTCGACCTGCCGGCGGGCGTTGACATCGAGATCAAGCTTTAAGGACGCACAGACATGGCCACCAAGCAGATCAAGGGAGTTCTGGGCGAGAAGCTCGGCATGACCCAGGTCTTCGACGACGCGGGCAAGATCGTGCCCGTGACGGTTCTGAAGGCCGGTCCGTGCGTCGTGAGCCGCATCCGGACTCCGGACACCGATGGCTACTCCGCTATCCAGCTCGGCTACGGGCAGATCAACCCGCGCAAGGTGAACAAGCCGCTCGGCGACTACCTGCGCGCGCACGACCTGACCCCGCGCCGGCACTACGTCGAGGTCCGCACCGAGGACGCCTCCGAGTACCAGCTCGGCCAGGAGGTCTCCGCGGACAGCTTCGAGAGCGGCCAGAAGGTCGACGTCACGGGTAAGAGCAAGGGCAAGGGCTTCGCCGGTGTGATGAAGCGCCACGGTTTCCGTGGTCTCTCCGCCACGCACGGCACGCAGCGCAAGCACCGCTCTCCCGGTTCCATCGGCGGCTGCGCCACGCCCGGCCGCGTTTTCAAGGGCATGAGGATGGCTGGGCGCATGGGCAACGTGCGCAAGACCGTCCAGAACCTGACCGTCCACTCCGTGGACGCGGAGAAGGGCCTCATCCTGGTTAAGGGTGCTGTTCCCGGTCCCAACGGCGGTCTGGTGCTCGTCCGCACCGCTGTGAAGGGGGACAAGTAAGCCATGGCCCAGATCGAGGTCAAGAACCCCGAGGGTGGCGCCAAGGGCAGCGTCGAGCTGCCGGACAGCGTCTTCGCCCAGCAGGTCAGCATCCCGCTGATCCACCAGGTCGTGAACGGCCAGCTGGCCGCCGGCCGCCAGGGCACCCACGCCACCAAGACCCGCGGCGACGTCCGCGGCGGTGGCAAGAAGCCCTACCGCCAGAAGGGCACCGGCCGAGCCCGCCAGGGTTCCATCCGGGCGCCGCAGTACGCCGGCGGTGGCACGGTCCACGGCCCCCAGCCGCGGGACTACTCCCAGCGCACCCCGAAGAAGATGAAGGCCGCCGCCCTGCGCGGTGCCCTCTCGGACCGGGCGCGTCACGGGCGTATCCACGTCCTCAGCGCCTTCGTGGCCGAGGACGCCGACACCAAGCTCACGCAGACGGCCCTCAAGGCGCTGCGTCAGGTGACCGAGTCCGACAAGGTCCTGGTCGTCCTGGCCCGCGAGGACGAGCACAACCGGCGCGCCCTGCGCAACCTCGAGGAAGTCCACATCCTCGACGCGGACCAGGTGAACACCTACGACGTCCTCTACTCGGACGACGTGGTCTTCACCGAGGCGGGCTACGCCGAGTTCCTGGCCCACGCGGCCGGTGCCAAGGCCGCGCAGTCCGAGGAGGACGACCAGTGAGGATCGCCGACCACCGGGACATCATCGTCGAGCCGGTGATCTCCGAGAAGAGCTACGGGCTCATGGACGAGAACAAGTACACGTTCATCGTTCGCCCGGACGCCAACAAGACCCAGATCAAGATCGCGGTCGAGAAGATCTTCGACGTGAAGGTCACGAGCGTGAACACGATCAACCGCAAGGGCAAGCGCAAGCGCACCCGCTTCGGTTACGGGAAGCGTCCCGACACCAAGCGCGCGATCGTCAGTGTCGCCGAAGGCGACCGGATCGACATCTTCGGTGTCTGACCTTCCGGGTCTGACCGCTACACATCAAGTAACACGTAAAGGAATGCGCGAAGAAGATGGGCATTCGTAAGTACAAGCCGACGACACCGGGTCGTCGCGGTTCCAGCGTGAGCGACTTCGTCGAGATCACGCGCTCGGAGCCGGAGAAGTCCCTGGTGCGTCCGCTGCACTCCAAGGGTGGGCGTAACGGCCACGGCCGCATCACCGCTCGCCACCAGGGTGGCGGTCACAAGCGCGCCTACCGCGTGATCGACTTCCGTCGCCACGACAAGGACGGCGTGCCGGCCAAGGTCGCGCACATCGAGTACGACCCGAACCGCACGGCCCGCATCGCCCTGCTGCACTACGTGGACGGTGAGAAGCGCTACATCCTGGCGCCCGCCGGCCTCAAGCAGGGTGACCGCGTCGAGAACGGTCCGCAGTCGGACATCAAGCCGGGCAACTGCCTCCCGCTGCGCAACATCCCCACGGGTACGTTCGTGCACGCGGTGGAGCTCAAGCCCGGTGGCGGTGCCAAGCTCGGCCGCTCCGCGGGGTCCCAGATCCAGCTCCTGGCCAAGGAGGGGCGTTACGCCACGCTGCGTATGCCCTCCGGCGAGATGCGCATGGTGGAGATCACCTGCCGCGCGACCGTTGGACAGGTCGGCAACGCCGAGCAGTCCAACATCAACTGGGGTAAGGCCGGCCGTTCGCGGTGGAAGGGCAAGCGCCCGACCGTCCGTGGTGTGGTCATGAACCCGGTCGACCACCCGCACGGTGGTGGTGAGGGCAAGACCTCCGGTGGTCGGCACCCGGTCAGCCCCTGGGGTAAGAAGGAAGGCCGGACCCGGGCCAAGAACAAGGCCAGCGACAAGCTCATCGTGCGGCGTCGGCGTAGCGGTAAGAAGAAGCGGTAAGGAGCACGTCTGATGCCACGTAGCCTTAAGAAGGGTCCCTTCGTCGACGACCACCTCGTCAAGAAGGTGGAAGCGCAGAACGAGAAGGGGACCAAGAACGTCATCAAGACGTGGTCCCGGCGGTCCATGATCATCCCGGAGATGATCGGTCACACGATCGCCGTCCACGACGGCCGCAAGCACGTCCCCGTGTTCGTGTCCGAGTCGATGGTCGGCCACAAGCTCGGCGAGTTCGCTCCCACGCGTACTTTCCGCAGCCACGTCAAGGAAGACCGCCGTAGCCGCCGTTAGCGGTTGCAGCAGGAGTAAGAACCATTTCTCCACGGTGAGTGGAGATGAATTTCCGTGAGCGAGGGAAAAGCGATGGGAACGAGGGCTCAGGCACGGTTCGTCCGTGTTACGCCCCGGAAGGCCCGCCGGGTGGTGGACCTTATTCGCGGGTTGCCCGCTGACGAGGCACAGGCGGTGCTCCGGTTCGCGCCCCAGTCGGCGAGCGAGCCTGTTGGCAAGGTACTGGCCAGTGCCATCGCCAACGCTGAGCACAATGACAAGCTGGACCGTGAGACGCTGGTGGTCGAGCGCGCGTGGGTGGACGAGGGTCCGACCCTGAAGCGCATTCGTCCGCGAGGCTTCGGCCGCGCATTCCGGGTGACCAAGCGCACGAGCCACATCACCGTGGTCGTCGCTGAGAACTCGGGCGCCTCGTCCAAGACGAAGGAAAGGACCCGATAGTGGGGCAGAAGGTTAACCCGCACGGGTTCCGCCTCGGTGTCACCACCGACTTCAAGAGCCGCTGGTACGCGGACAAGGCCTACAAGGACTACGTCAAGGAAGACGTGGCGATCCGCCGGATGCTGACCCGCGGCATGGAGCGCGCGGGCATCTCCAAGGTCGAGATCGAGCGCACCCGTGACCGTGTCCGCGTGGACGTCTACACCGCCCGGCCGGGCATCGTCATCGGCCGCCGCGGCGTGGAGGCCGACCGTATCCGGACCGACCTGGAGAAGCTGACCGGCAAGCAGGTTCAGCTGAACGTCTTCGAGGTCAAGAACCCCGAGATCGACGCGCAGCTGGTCGCCCAGGGCGTCGCCGAGCAGCTGAGCAGCCGTGTGGCCTTCCGCCGCGCGATGCGCAAGGCCATGCAGAGCGCCGTCAAGAGCGGTGCCAAGGGCATCCGTATCCAGTGCGGTGGCCGTCTGGGCGGGGCCGAGATGTCCCGCTCGGAGTTCTACCGCGAGGGTCGGGTCCCGCTGCACACGCTGCGTGCCGACATCGACTACGGCTTCTTCGAGGCCCGTACGACCTTCGGCCGCATCGGCGTGAAGGTCTGGATCTACAAGGGCGACGCGCCCGCGACCCGCGCCGAGCGCGAGGCGGCCCAGGCCGCCCAGCGTTCCGCCGGCGGTGGCGGCGGTCAGCGCCGTGAGCGTCCGCAGCGCCGCCGTCGTGGCGGCGGTNGCAGGGCGCCGAGTCCAAGGCCCCGACTGAGTCCGCGAAGACCGAGGGGAGCTGACCAGTGCTTATTCCTCGTAAGGTCAAGTACCGTAAGCAGCACCACCCGGACCTTCGTGGCAAGGCCAAGGGCGGCACCTCGGTGACCTTCGGTGAGTACGGCATCCAGGCGCTGGACGCGGCCTACGTGACGAACCGCCAGATCGAGGCGGCTCGTATCGCCATGACGCGGCACATCAAGCGTGGCGGCAAGGTGTGGATCAACATCTTCCCGGACCGCCCGCTGACGAAGAAGCCCGCCGAGGTCCGTATGGGTTCCGGTAAGGGTTCGCCCGAGTGGTGGGTCGCTCCGGTCAAGCCCGGACGCGTGATGTTCGAGCTGTCGGGCGTGCCCGAGGCCGTGGCCAAGGAGGCCATGCGCCGTGCGATGCACAAGCTCCCGATGAAGTGCAAGTTTGTTAAGCGGGAGGGGGAGTGATGGCGAAGTCCGTGACTGCCCACGAGCTGCGCGACCAGTCCGTCGAGGACCTGGTCGAGAAGCTCAAGGAAGCGAAGACCGAGCTCTTCAACCTCCGCTTCCAGGCCGCCACCGGCCAGCTCGACAACCACAGCCGTCTGCGTACCGTGAAGCGTGAGATCGCGCGGATCTACACGGTCCTGCGGGAGCACGAGCTGGGCATCGTCCCGCTGTCTGGTGAGTCGGCTGAGGAGACGAAGGAAGCAGCCGAATGAGTGAGAACCAGACCGCGACCCGCAACTACCGCAAGGTGCGCGAGGGCTACGTCGTCAGCGACAAGATGGACAAGACCGTCGTTGTCGAGGTCGAGGACCGCGTCAAGCACGCCCTGTACGGCAAGGTCATCCGTCGGACGACCAAGTACAAGGCGCACGACGAGGCGAACTCCTGTGGCGTCGGTGACCGGGTCCGTTTGATGGAGACCCGGCCGCTCTCCGCGACGAAGCGTTGGCGCGTCGTGGAGATCCTGGAGAAGGCTAAGTAACCCCGGCCTGTCGGCGGCCGACACTCGGTGTCGGNCCGTGCGGCAGTGGACCGCACGCATCACATCAGGAGCAGACGTGATTCAGCAGGAGTCGCGACTCAAGGTCGCCGACAACACGGGTGCCAAGGAGATCCTCACCATCCGTGTTCTCGGTGGCTCGGGTCGGCGCTACGCCGGGATCGGCGACACGATCGTCGCCACGGTGAAGGACGCCCTGCCTGGCGCTGGAGTCAAGAAGGGCGACGTCGTCAAGGCCGTTGTCGTGCGCACCGTCAAGGAGCGCCGCCGGCCCGACGGCTCCTACATCCGCTTCGATGAGAACGCTGCCGTGCTCATCAAGGACGGTGGGGACCCGCGAGGCACCCGTATCTTCGGCCCGGTCGGGCGCGAGCTGCGGGACAAGAAGTACATGCGCATCATTTCGCTGGCGCCGGAGGTGCTGTAGGCGATGAAGATCAAATCTGGCGACGAGGTCATCGTCATCGCCGGCAAGGACAAGGGTGCCACGGGGAAGGTCGTCAAGGCCCTTCCGCGTGAGGACCGTGTCGTCGTCGAGGGCGTCAACCTGGTCAAGAAGCACAGGAAGGCCAACCCGGCGGGCGGCCAGCAGGGCGAGGTCGTCACCAAGGAGGCCCCGATCCACGTGAGCAACGTTGCGCTCGCGGAGGACGGCAAGGCCGCCCGGGTGGGCTACCGCTTCGAGGAAGACGGAACCAAGGTTCGGGTCTCCCGCCGCACTGGTAAGGACATCTGATGACGGTCACCAACGACATCACGGTCCCTCCGATGCCGCGGCTGAAGGAGAAGTACCGTAACGAGATCGCTCCCGCCCTCAAGGAGGAGTTCGAGCTCGCCAACGTCATGCAGATCCCCGGTCTGACCAAGATCGTGGTCAACATGGGTGTCGGCGAGGCGGCGCGGGACGCGAAGCTGATCCAGGGCGCGGTCGCCGACCTGTCGGCGATCACCGGGCAGAAGCCGCGGATCAACCGCGCGAAGAACTCCATCGCGCAGTTCAAGCTGCGCGAGGGGCAGCCGATCGGCGCCAGCGTCACGCTGCGCGGCGACCGGATGTGGGAGTTCCTCGACCGGATGCTCTCCCTGGCCCTGCCCCGAATCCGGGACTTCCGCGGTCTGTCCCCGAAGCAGTTCGACGGGAACGGGAACTACACCTTCGGTCTGACCGAGCAGGTCATGTTCCACGAGGTGGACCCGGACAAGGTCGACCGGCAGCGTGGCATGGACATCACGGTCGTCACCACGGCGACCAACGACGACCAGGGCCGCAGCCTGCTCAAGCGGCTCGGTTTCCCGTTCAAGGAAGCCTGAGGGGTAAGGCAAGATGGCTAAGAAGTCCCTGATCGCGAAGGCGGCCCGCAAGCCGAAGTTCGCCGTTCGCGCGTATACTCGATGCTCGCGGTGCGGCCGCCCCCGCGCCGTCTACCGGAAGTTCGGCCTGTGCCGCATCTGCTTCCGCGAGATGGCCCACCGGGGCGAGCTGCCCGGTATCGCCAAGTCGAGCTGGTAGTTCCCGGTGGGGCCGGCCCCGCATCGCCCTCCCGTGAGGGAGAGCACCGCGGGGCCGCCCCCCGGAGCCGCCGCTCACTGGCTCAACAGCAGTGGCCGTTCCCCCACGGCGGGAACGGTCCGGCACCATCCAACCATCAGGGCACGGCAGTCCCTCTCGGGATCGCGGTGCCCACGACCACGCCGTAGGTCCGTTTGTGCACCTCCACGGGTACGCCCGTGCGGGGACAGGTTCTGGGAAGACCCGCACTCGGAAACCGCGGTGAGGAAGGGCCAGTCGGCCATGACAATGACCGACCCGATCGCAGACATGCTGACGCGTCTGCGCAACGCGAATTCGGCGTACCACGACACCGTGACGATGCCGTATTCCAAGATCAAGGCGCACATCGCCGAGATCCTCCAGCAGGAGGGCTTCATCCAGGGATGGCGGACCGAAGAGGCCGTCGTCGGCAAGAGCCTCGTCCTGGACCTGAAGTACGGCCCCACCCGTGAGCGCTCCATCGCGGGCATCCGCCGGGTCTCCAAGCCCGGTCTGCGCGTGTACGCGAAGAAGGAGAACCTGCCCCGGGTGCTGGGCGGCCTCGGTGTGGCGATCATTTCGACGTCCGGTGGCCTGATGACCGACAAGCAGGCCAAGAAGCGTGGCGTTGGCGGCGAAGTTCTCGCCTACGTCTGGTAACAGGGAGAGATTGAAGCATGTCGCGTATCGGTCGACTGCCGATCTCGGCCCCCAAGGGCGTCGAAGTCACGATTGACGGGCAAGACGTCACTGTCAAGGGGCCGAAGGGCGAACTGAAGCACACCGTCGCCGAGCCGATCACCGTCTCCAAGGACGAGGCCGGCGTCATCACGGTGGTGCGTCCCGACGACAAGCCGGAGAACCGGTCGCTGCACGGTCTGACCCGTGCGCTGATCAACAACCTCATCGTGGGTGTCTCCGAGGGCTACGCCAAGACGCTGGAGATCCACGGTGTGGGTTACCGCGTCCAGGCCCGCGGCGCCAACCTGGAGTTCTCGCTGGGCTACAGCCACCCCGTCGTGGTGGAACCCCCGGAGGGCATCAAGTTCCGCGTCGAGAAGCCGACGCTCCTCCACGTCGAGGGCATCGACAAGCAGCTGGTGGGCCAGGTCGCCGCGAACATCCGCGGTCTGCGCAGGCCTGACCCGTACAAGGCCAAGGGCGTGCGGTACCAGGGTGAGCACATCCGCCGCAAGGCCGGAAAGGCTGGTAAGTAGGGATGGGCATCACCGTGAGCCGCAAGCGGACCGCCAAGCGCGCCACTTCCCGTGCGCGCCGCCAGTTCCGCGTTCGCAAGAAGGTGCTGGGCACCGCCGAGCGTCCGCGTCTGGCTGTGTTCCGCTCCTCCAAGCACATCGTCGCGCAGGTCATCGACGACACGAAGGGCCACACGCTGGCCGCCGCGTCCTCGGTCGAGGCCGATGTTCGCGGCCTTGAGGGCACCAAGTCCGACAGGTCCGTCAAGGTGGGCCAGCTCCTCGCGCAGCGCGCGAAGGACGCCGGCGTCACCCAGGTCGTGTTCGACCGTGGCGGGAACCAGTACGCCGGCCGTATCGCCAAGCTCGCCGACGCGGCGCGCGAGGGCGGACTGGAGTTCTAGCCGATGACCTCTGTACTTGGCAACATCAACCACGAGAAGAGGAACCACTGATGGCTGCAGCACCGCGGCGCGGCGCCGGTGGCGAGCGGCGTGATCGCCGTGACGATCGCCGCGGCGGCGCCGCAGACAAGGGTGTCTCCTACATCGAGAAGGTCGTGACCATCAACCGGGTCGCGAAGGTCGTCAAGGGCGGCCGTCGCTTCTCCTTCACCGCCCTGGTCGTCGTCGGTGACGGCAACGGCATGGTCGGTGTCGGTTACGGCAAGGCCAAGGAGGTCCCGGCCGCGATCGCCAAGGGCGTCGAGGAGGCGAAGAAGAACTTCTTCCGCGTTCCCCGCGTCCAGGGCACGATCGTGCACCAGGTCCAGGGTGAGGACGCCGCGGGCGTTGTCCTGCTCCGTCCGGCCGCTCCGGGTACCGGTGTTATCGCCGGTGGTCCCGTGCGCGCCGTCCTGGAGTGCGCCGGCATCCACGACGTCCTGAGCAAGTCGCTCGGGTCGTCCAACCCGCTCAACATCGTGCACGCCACCGTGGCTGCTCTGAAGGGCCTCAACCAGCCCGAGGAGATCGCCGCTCGCCGTGGCCTGCCGATCGAGGACATCGCCCCGGCCGCGCTCCTGCGTGCTCGTGCTGAGGCGAAGGCAGGAGCCTGACCATGGCCAAGCTCAAGATCACGCAGACCCGCTCCAAGATCGGCGGCAAGGAGAAGCAGCACGCTGCCCTCCAGTCGCTGGGCCTGGGCCGGATCGGCAAGTCCACCGTCCGTGAGGACCGCCCCGAGGTTCGCGGGCAGATCACGATCGTCTCGCACCTCGTCTCTGTCGAGGAGGTTGCCGAATGAGCGACTACAACCCCGACGAGCTGCTCAAGCTGCACCACCTGCGGCCGGCCCCGGGTGCCAACAAGGCCAAGACCCGCAAGGGCCGCGGCGAGGCGTCCAAGGGCAAGACCGCCGGTCGAGGCACCAAGGGCACGAAGGCTCGTAACACCGTGCGCCCGGGCTTCGAGGGTGGCCAGATGCCGCTCATCAGGCGGGTGCCCAAGCTCAAGGGCTTCAGCAACGCCCGGTTCAAGACGACCTACCAGATCGTCAACCTGGACCGTCTGACCGAGCTCTACCCCGAGGGTGGCGCGGTCACGGTCGAGGACCTGGTCGCCAAGGGCGCGGTTCGCAAGAACCAGCCCGTCAAGGTGCTGGGGACCGGTGAGATCACCGTCGCCGTGCAGGTGAGCGCGAACGCGTTCTCCGCCTCGGCGAAGGAGAAGATCACCGCCGCCGGTGGCTCCGTCACCGAGCTGTAGGGGTCTTCCCCGCGATGCGTTTTAGGGGGCGCCCGCCCAGCAGGTCAGTGACAGACCCGCTGGCGGGCGCCCTCGTGCTTTGTGAGTGGCGATCGTTATGACGGTCGGTCCGCCGTGAGCGGGTGATGACTGTTACAGTGCCATCTGTTCGAACCCCCCGCTTGACGTAATGTGAATACTTCCGAGCACAGGGCGAGACGCTCCGTGCTGACGAGCTACGACGATTCAGGATCGGCCGCGATGTCTGGAACCCGTTCCGCCGCCGAAATCGCGCAGGAGGAGACGTGCTAGGTGCGTTCGTCCGTGCATTCCGCACGCCCGATCTGCGCAATAAGTTGCTGTTCACACTGTTCATCCTGACGCTGTTCCGTCTTGGGGCGGTCATCCCCGCACCGGGTATCAACTCGGCGGCGATCCGGGACCAGATGGAGGCGTTGCGAGCCGGGGACGACACCGGTCTGTACGACGTCGTCAACCTGTTCAGTGGTAACGCGATGCTGCAGCTGGCGGTGTTCGCGCTCGGGGTCATGCCCTACATCACCGCGAGCATCATCATCAACCTGTTGACGGTGGTGATCCCCCGCCTGGAGTCCCTGAAGAAGGAGGGGCAGGCCGGGCAGGCCAAGATCACCCAGTACACCCGTTACCTGACCCTGATGCTCGCGGTCCTGCAGTCGACCAGCATCGTGGCGATGGCGCGCACGGACCTGCTCTTCCAGGGCATCATCCCGGTTCAGGCCTACATGCCCAACCAGGACATCATCACCCTGGTCACCATGGTCTTCGTCATGACCGCCGGTACCGCGCTGGTCATGTGGTTCGGTGAGCTCATCACCGAGCGCGGCGTCGGCAACGGCATGTCGCTCCTGATCTTCACCACCGTCGTGGCGTCGTTCCCGTCGGCGATCCTGGGCATGTACGAGGAGCGCTCGGTCTGGGTCTTCACCATCATCTGCATCGCGGCGCTGGCCCTCGTGGCCGCCGTGGTCTTCATGGAGCAGGCGCAGCGCCGCATCCCCGTGCAGTACGCCAAGCGGATGGTGGGACGCCGGATGTACGGCGGGAGCTCCACCTACATCCCGCTGAAGGTCAACCAGGCGGGCATCATCCCCGTGATCTTCGCCTCCTCGATGCTGTTCCTGCCGCAGATGATCGTCAATCTGGTGGGACCGGAGTCGGACAACGTCGTGATCACGACGATCCAGACCTACTTCCTGCGGCCCGACCAGCCGGCGTACATGGTGACGTTCTTCCTCATGATCGTCGGCTTCGCGTTCTTCTATGTGGCGATTACCTTCAACCCCGTTGAGGTCGCCGACAACATGAAGAAGTACGGTGGGTTCATCCCGGGTATCCGACCGGGGCGTCCGACCGCCGAGTACCTCAACCACGTGTTGAACCGGCTGACGACCCCCGGCTCCCTGTACCTGGGCGTGATCGCTCTCCTGCCGATGGTGGCTCTGGGCGCCACCGGCGCCTCGATGAACGTCCCTCTCGGCGGTACGAGCATCCTGATCATGGTCGGTGTCGGGCTGGACACGGTGAAGCAGATCGAGAGTCACCTCCAGCAGAGGAACTACGAAGGTTTTCTGCGATAAATGCGTGCAGTATTGGTGGGACCCCCTGGGGCCGGTAAAGGCACCCAGGCCCAGATCCTCGCGGCCGAGCTGTCGGTCCCCAAGGTGTCCACGGGTGACATCTTCCGGGCGAACGTCAGCGGTGGCACCGAGCTGGGCAAGAAGGCCAAGGAGTACATGGACCGCGGCGACCTCGTCCCGGACGAGGTCACGAACGCCATGGTCAAGGACCGCCTGGCTCAGGACGACGCGGAGCCGGGCTTCCTGCTCGACGGTTTCCCCCGCAACGTCCCCCAGGCCGAGAAGCTCCGGGAGATGCTCGGGGAGCTCAAGACGCGGCTCGACGTCGTGCTGGAGCTGAGGGTCGACGAGGACGAGGTCGTCAAACGGCTCTCGGGCCGCCGTTCGTGCCCCGAGTGCGGTCGGGTGTACCACGTGGAGTACGACGCGCCGGAGACGGCGGGCCGCTGCGACACCGAGGGCGCCGAGCTCTACCAGCGCGAGGACGACCGCGAGGAGACGATCCGCCACCGTCTCAAGGTCTACCGGGAGCAGACCGCTCCGCTCGTGGAGTTCTACGAGGCGGAGGGGCTGCTGGCCACCATCGCCGCGGCGGGGGGCGGGGGGGGGGGNNNGGAGGAGGTGACGGCCCGTGCCAAGGCCGCCATCGCGGAGAAGGTCGGGAAGGCCGACTCCTGATGTTTCGTAGGGCGGAACCGGACGTGCAGATCAAGACGCCGGAGCAGATCGCCAAGATGAGGGCGGCGGGCCAGGTCGTGGCCCGTGCTCTGGACACCCTCCGGGCCGCGGTGCGGCCCGGAGTGTCCACCCTGGAGCTGGACGCGATCGCGGAGAAGGTGATCCGTGACGCGGGCGCCATCCCCTCGTTCAAGGGCTACCACGGCTTCCCCGGCTCCATCTGCGCCTCGGTCAACGAGGAGGTCGTCCACGGCATCCCCAACGCCGAGCGGGTGCTGGCCGAGGGCGACATCATCTCTATCGACTGCGGGGCCATCCTGGACGGCTGGCACGGCGACTCGGCGATCACCGTCGCGGTCGGCGAGGGCCGTCCGGAGGACCTCCGGATGATGGAGGTGTGCGAGGAATCCATGTGGAAGGGGATCGCCGAGCTGCGGCCGGGCAAGCGCCTGGGCGACGTCGGCCACGCGATCGCCGCCCACATCTCCAAGCACGGTGGCTACGGCAACGTCCGTGAGTACGGTGGCCACGGCATCGGTACCGAGATGCACATGGACCCGCACGTGCTCAACTACGGCAGGGGGGGGGCG
>NZ_ANBC01000298.1 GCF_000341125.1 Nocardiopsis lucentensis DSM 44048
GACGACTGGACCGTTGTGACCAAGGACGGCGGGCGCGCGGCGCACTTCGAGCACTCGGTGGCCATCACCGCCGAGGGCCCGATGGTCCTGACCGCACGCGAGTCCAACCGCGATAAAATCGCGGAGATGGGGTTCGTCCAGCCGACTTGGTAGTGGCCTTCCGCGTCGTGCGGCGCGCGGCGCCCTTCGGGGAGAAGCGAGGTGTGCGCGGTGTCCGAACCGGTTCCGTCGATGCGGACGTCCGACGAGGAACGCGACCGGGTGGCCCAACTCCTCCAGGAGCAGTTCGCCCAGGGGCGGTTGGACCAGGAGGAGTTCACCGACCGGTTGGGGCAGGTCTACAAGGCGCGCACCGTCGGTGAACTGGCGGAGGTCACCCGGGACCTGCCCGAGCGCGACCTCGCCGACCTGACCGGCGCCGGTCCCCGGGGCGCCGAGTTCGCCGTGGCGCCGCCGATCAGCATGCGGGACCCGGCGCTGATCGTGCCGTGGATCCTCTACGGCGGCGTCAACGTCCTGTGCTTCGTCATCTGGCTCATCCTCTTCCTCACGGGGCAGAACAGCTACCCCTGGTTCCTGTGGGTTCTGGGGCCATGGGGGATCGTGATGGGTGTGGTGACCGTGGGGGTGCTGGCCGCACAGAGAGGCCCGGACGACGGTTCCACCTGACGGTGTTCGCCCTGGGCCTCCGCTTCGCTTCGGCCCGGGTTCGGGCGCCCATGCGGCCAGGGATTCTTCATCCTCGGCGGCGCCTGTCGCTCGTTCCTCGCTGCGCGGCTTGCCTCGTCTTGCAGAACCCTGTCGGCGCCCGAACGGTGTTCGCCCTGGGCCTCCGCTTCGCTTCGGCCCGAACGACACCCCCTCGGGTGGCCGTTTCGCCCCGCGGGTGCGACGGTGTAGGGTGCTCTGCCCGTCGGTTAGGAGTACTTGTCCGAAGGGGATACACTGACACTGCCCATACGCGGGCTGTTGGGTCAGTCTGCCTTCTTCGTGCCCCGTCTTTCCGACGACGTACGCTCTCGCAGTTGGCCCGAACTTCCAGTGTGCTTCGGCGTCGACGACGGTTGGCTTCCTGCACCGTCGTCGGGGCCATCGTGTCATGCGAGGGCACACCGGGACCCGTCGGGTTGTCCTGATCAACCAATCGATGAGCGAGGCGTGGAGGACATGGCAAAGAAGGACGGCGCCATCGAGATCGAGGGTTCCGTTGTCGAGTCCCTACCCAACGCTATGTTCAAGGTAGAGCTCGACAACGGGCACCAGGTCCTTGCCCACATCAGCGGCAAGATGCGGATGAACTACATCCGTATTCTCCCCGACGACCGCGTCGTCGTGGAGCTGAGCCCGTACGACCTCACGCGCGGGCGTATCGTTTACCGCTACAAGTAGCCCGTCGCGGGCCGCACGGCCCAGAGCGGGTGACATCGAGTTCGGAGTCACCATGAAGGTCAAGCCGAGCGTGAAGAAGATCTGCGCGAAGTGCCGCGTGATCCGCCGTAACGGCCGGATCATGGTCATTTGCTCGGACCCGCGGCACAAGCAGCGCCAGGGCTAGCACCCTCGCTCGCCGCGGCTTCCGCGTCGCGACCGCCCGGCAGGGGAACGCGTTCCCCCACTGGGCCTGCAAGAACGAACACCTGTTCCGATTCCCGGGAGTGCTCGGGAACCACCCCCGGTCGGAGGCCGGGGCCTCGTCGGTTGGGCGACGGGAGGGTGGAACGGGTCAGACCTCCGCACACACATTGGATGGAGTCTCGCCCACATGGCACGTATCGCCGGCGTCGACCTCCCCCGCGACAAGCGGGTGGAGATCGCTCTCACGTACGTTTTCGGGGTCGGCCGCACCCGCGCGCTCGAAACGCTGAAGAACACCGGTGTCGACGGCAACACGCGCGTCTACAACCTGTCCGAAGAGGACCTGGTCAAGCTGCGCGAGTGGATCGACGCCAACTACCAGGTCGAGGGTGACCTGCGTCGTGAGGTCCAGGCCGACATCCGTCGCAAGATGGAGATCGGCAGCTACCAGGGCATCCGGCACCGCCGAGGCCTCCCGGTCCGCGGTCAGCGCACGCAGACGAACGCCCGCACCCGCAAGGGCAAGAAGAAGACCGTGGCCGGTAAGAAGAAGGCCGGTAAGAAGTAGTCCGCTCGGACTGTCGACCGCGTCCGAGACACACACACGGACCGATGATCTCTGGGAGTTTCGCTCATGCCGCCTAAGGGCCGTCAGCAGGGTGCCGCGCGTAAGGTGCGCCGCAAGGAAAAGAAGAACATTGTTCACGGTCACGCTCACATCAAGAGCACGTTCAACAACACGATCGTGAGCATCACCGACCCCACCGGTGCCGTGATCTCGTGGGCCAGCTCCGGACAGGTGGGCTTCAAGGGTTCGCGTAAGTCGACCCCGTACGCCGCGCAGATGGCCGCCGAGGCCGCCGCGCGCCGCGCCCAGGAGCACGGCGTCCGCAAGGTGGACGTCTTCGTGAAGGGCCCGGGTTCCGGCCGGGAGACCGCCATCCGTTCGCTCACCGCGACCGGTCTCGAGGTCGGCTCCATCCAGGACGTCACCCCGGTTCCGCACAACGGCTGCCGTCCGCCCAAGCGCCGCCGGGTCTGACCCCCGGGCGTCGCTCCGCGCCTCCTACCGCGCGGAGCGTACGCGGCGCTTGGCCCGCGTGGTCCCCGTTGGGGCCGCGCGGGCTGGGTAGGAATCCGAGTAGTGGGCACCGCCGTCTGGGCGGTGTCCGTCCGATGGCCGTCAAATAGCGGTCGGCCATGTGGAAGGGAAGACACGGACCATGTTGATCGCACAGCGTCCCACGCTGACCGAGGAAGCCATCTCGGACCTGCGCTCGAAGTTCGTCATCGAGCCGCTGGAGCCGGGTTTCGGTTACACCATCGGCAACTCGCTTCGGCGTACCCTGCTGTCCTCCATCCCCGGCGCGGCTGTCACCAGCATCCGCATCGAGGGCGTCGAGCACGAGTTCACCACCGTGCCCGGTGTCAAGGAGGACGTCACTGAGATGATCCTCAACCTCAAGGGCCTGGTCGTCAGCTCCGAGCACGACGAGCCGGTGCTGATGTACCTGCGCAAGCAGGGCCCCGGTGTGGTGACCGCCGCGGACATCGCTCCGCCGGCCGGTGTCGAGGTGCACAACCCCGACCTGCACATCGCCACGCTGAACGGCAAGGGCAAGCTGGAGATGGAGCTGACGGTCGAGCGCGGCCGCGGTTACGTCTCGGCGACGCAGAACAAGCAGGCGGGCCAGGAGATCGGCCGGATCCCGATCGACTCCATCTACTCGCCCGTGCTGCGTGTGACGTACAAGGTCGAGGCCACCCGTGTCGAGCAGCGCACCGACTTCGACCGTCTGATCGTCGACATCGAGACCAAGCCGGCCATCCGTCCCCGTGACGCGGTCGCCAGCGCGGGCAAGACCCTGGTCGAGCTGTTCGGCCTGGCGCGTGAGCTCAACGTCGACGCCGAGGGCATCGACATGGGCCCGTCGCCGACGGACGCCGCCCTCGCGGCGGACCTGGCGCTGCCGATCGAGGACCTCAACCTCACGGTCCGGTCGTACAACTGCCTCAAGCGTGAGGGCATCCACAGCGTTGGCGAGCTGGTTGCCCGCTCCGAGCAGGACCTGTTGGACATCCGCAACTTCGGTGCCAAGTCCATCGACGAGGTCAAGCAGAAGCTCGTCGACATGGGCCTGTCGCTGAAGGACTCCCCGCCCGGATTCGACCCCAGCACCGCGGCTGACTCCTACGGCTCCGATGACGACGAGGGCCAGTCCTTCGTCGAGACGGAGCAGTACTAACCGACCTTCGTCGCCCACATGGTCCCCGGCCGAGTGCGGCCGCGGACCGCATCACTAGGAGAACGACACCATGCCCACGCCTACCAAGGGCGCCCGTCTGGGTTCCGGGCCCGCTCACGAGCGGCACATCCTGCGGAATCTCGCCACCGCGCTGTTCGAGCACGGCCGTGTCCGCACCACCGAGGCCAAGGCCAAGCGCCTGCGCCCCTACGCCGAGAAGCTCATCACCCTCGGCAAGCGCGGTGACCTCCACGCCCGCCGTCAGGTCCTGACGCAGATCACGGACAAGTCGGTCGTGCACGAGCTGTTCACCGAGATCGGCCCGCGCTACGAGAACCGCCCCGGTGGTTACACGCGCATCACCAAGATCGGTCCGCGCAAGGGTGACAACGCCCCGATGGCGATCATCGAGCTCGTCGAGGCGCTCGCCGCCCCGGCCGCCCCGGCCAAGGCCCCCGCCGCCGAGGCCACCGAGGCTCCGGCCGAGGAGACCGCCGAGGCTCCGGCTGAGGAGACCGCCGAGGCTTCCGCCGAGGAGAGCTCCGAGAGCAAGTAGGACGTGACGGCGCGGTCGGGTGAGGACCCGGCGCCTACCGTTCGTCGAGTGCCCGATCCCCTGGGGGTCGGGCACTCGTGTTCTCCGGGATGGGTGCGATGGACGACAACGACACGACGGTCCGGCTGCGGCTGGACATCGCCTACGACGGCACGGACTTCTCCGGATGGGCGGTCCAGCCCGGTCGGCGCACGGTCCAGGGGGAGCTGGAGGCCGCGCTGGCGCGGGTGCTGCGGCTGCCCTCGGTCTCGCTGACCTGTGCCGGGCGTACCGACGCCGGGGTGCACGCCAGGGGCCAGGTGGCCCAGGCCGACATCCCGGCCGCCACCTGGGAGAGCGAGGGGGAGCGGGTGGCGCGCCGTCTGGCCGGGGTGCTGCCCAAGGACGTGCGGGTGACCGGGGCGAGGTTGGCGCCGCCCGGGTTCGACGCGCGCTTCTCGCCGCTGTTCCGGCGCTACGCCTACCAGGTGAGCGACGCGCCCTACGGGGTCGACCCGCTGCTGCGGCGGTACGTGCTCTGGCACCGCAGCCCGCTGGACGCGGACCGGATGAACGAGGCCGCGGCGCGTCTCGTGGGCGAGCACGACTTCGCGGCGTTCTGCAGGAAGCGGGAGGGCGCCACCACCATCCGCGAACTGCTGCGCCTGGAGTGGGAGCGCACGGACCGGTACCTGTTGCGGGGAACGATCCAGGCGGACGCGTTCTGCCACAACATGGTCCGTGCGCTCGTGGGCGCGCTCCTGGCGGTCGGGGACGGCCGCAGGGGGGTCACATGGCCCGGAGAGGTGCTCGGGGCCGCTGTGCGCGATTCCTCGGTGCACGTGGTGGGCCCGGAGGGGCTCAGCCTGGAGGAGGTGCGCTATCCGGCCGACGGGGAGTTGGCCGAGCGAGCGACCTCGACCCGCAGGGTGCGGACGCTGCCCTGCCGGGGGCACTCGGCCTGAGCGAGCCCCGTGCCGGGCCCGTGCCGAGCCCGCGAGGCCGTAGAAGACACAGTTGAGAACACAGAGGGCACCCGGAACGGATTCCGGGTGCCCTCGCGCGTGTCGGCGGTGGCGTGTCAGCCGCCGCTCCCGGTGAGCAGTGTGAAGGCCTCGCCGAGGAAGCCCTCGCCGATCGTCTGGAGTTCGGTCGCGACCTCCGAGTCCTCCTCGGCGTCGTTGCCGTCCTTGTTGGCGGCCAGGGAGAAGACGATGTGGTTGCCCCACTGCCCGCTGCTGCCGTAACCGCCGGCGAAGCCGAGGCGCTCGGTGCCGCTGCCCTCCTCGCCCGCGAGTCCGGCGAACCACTTGGCGGCGACCAGGTCCTGCTCGCCCTGGGCGGTGACCGCCTCGCCCTCCGTGGCCATGGTGGCGATCCCCACCGTGACGGCGCGCGTCTCGTCCTCGTTGAGGTAGGAGGCCCGGACGACCTGTTCGCAGCCCTGCTCGGTGAGGACCGTGCCGTAGTCGCCGTGGGCGGCGGTCGCGCAGTCCTCGGCATCCTCCGTCACCACGCGGGTGAAGGTGCCGGCGCCCTCGACGTCGATGGTCTCCGGGAACAGGGACTCGGCGGACAGCGGGCCCTCGGGGCCGGTGGCGCCGTCGGAGGAGGCGCCGTTCCGGGCGAACAGGAAGGCGCCGCCGCCCGCGACGACGAGCAGCGCGACGAAGCCCGCGATGAGGAGGATCTTCGTCCTTCCCCCACCGGAGCTCCGGGACCGGTCCGACCGCTGGTCGGGGTAGCCGTCGTAGTCGTCCAGGTCCTGGAGGTCGAACTGCGCGGTGTCCGCGCCCGCGTTCTCGGGGACCTCGTCGCGGTAGAGCGGACGGTCGTTCCGCGAGCTGGGAGCGGCGGGGACCGCCTGGATGTGCTGTGTGGGGCCCGCGGCGTCCACCGGGGCCATGGGGTCGGGCGCCTGGGGCGGGGGAGGCGGTTGATGCCCCTGGGGGGCCTGACCGGGGGCGCCGGGCATCTGGGCGTACGGAGGCGGGTTGATCGGAGCTTCCCGCGGCGGCCCCTGTGGCGCTCCCGGTTGGGGCGTCATGGCGGGGTGGCCGCCGGAGGGGGCGCCCTGGTAGGCGGTCGGAGGCTGACCGGGGCCTCCCGGCGCGGGTTGGCCGGGAGTGTGGGGCTGTCCCGGTGGGAACGGCGGCTGGCCGGTGCCGGGCCGCTGGTGTTGCTGGTCCTGCGGAGGGGGGAACTGCGGTGCTCCGGCGGGTCCCTGCGGACCCGTGCCCGGAGGCTGCTGGGGCGGTCGCTGGCCGGGCCCGGGGGCGCCGAGGGGTGGGTTCGGACCGCTGGGGGTGAGATGTGCCATTCCGGACTGGCCGCCCATCGGGGCGGGGCCGTGCGGCTGCCGTGCGCCGGGATCCATCGGCGGGGGG
>NZ_ANBC01000299.1:0-11327 GCF_000341125.1 Nocardiopsis lucentensis DSM 44048
TGCGGGCCGCTCGGACCGTTCGGAACGGGCGTCTGCGGGCCGCTCGGACCGTTCCACGGGGGGGCTTGGGGCCCGCTCGGGCCGACGTGTCCGGTGGGGGCGCCGGGCTGGGCCCCTCCGGGGCCGGCCGGAGGGGCCGGGGGGTAGGGCTGCCCGTACGCGTCGGGGTGCGGGGGAAGGGGCATCGGCTGCCCGGGCGCGCCGTGCGGCGCCGGGGCGCCGTGTGTGGGATGCTGACCGTCGGGCCGGGCCGGGGCGGGGCCGAGCAGGTCCTGTCCGTCACCGCTCTCCGGGCCGGTGGGGTACCCGTCGGGGCCGGGCTGCGGCTGGTTCGGGTGCGTACTGATGGGTGTCTCCGAAGGCTCAGAGGGGGGACTGGACGGCCGCCGGATCCCTGCTCCGGGCTACCGTGACGGGCGTCTCCATGATTCGCGTCCGCGCCCGTCGAGGCGGGCGGAGAACGGCCTTTCGGTGCAAGCGTAGCCAACGCGGAGGCGGAGGAAGGACGAAGCACTCCCGGCGACAGGCATAATAAAAGGCGGAGAGGTCACGGATGTGACCCCGTGCCGGCGCTTTCCCGCCAGGCGTGGTCTTGCCGGGTTGCCCCGCCGCTGGCTTTGACCTGCGCATGGTGGCCAGGTAGGATATTCCGTCGTTGTGCGTTGAGTTGCCGTGGGCCCCAGACTCGGAAGAAGTCGGGTGCCGATCCACGCACCATCGTCTGCGCACTCACCTCCGGATCGTCCTCATTGGCATGGGACATCCGGCCAAGAACGCCCCGCAACCGCGGTGGCGTTTCGTAATACGAGTCCGCCATCCCAGTGCGGGATGGGGCAGCCGACTGAAGAGCGAAGGCAAACGATCGTGCGCACATACAGCCCCAAACCAAGCGATGTTCAGCGTCAGTGGCATGTAGTCGATGCCACCGATCTCGTGCTCGGGCGTATGGCGAGCCAGGTTGCCACGCTCCTCCGGGGTAAGCACAAGCCGTACTACGCGCCCCACATCGACACCGGCGACTTCGTGATCGTCGTGAACGCCGAGAAGGTCGCCCTGACCGGCAACAAGCTGGCCCAGAAGCGCGCTTACCGGCACTCCGGCTACCCGGGCGGTCTGCGTTCCGTCGCCTACGCCGAACTGCTGGAGAAGAACCCCGAGCGGGCCATCGAGAAGGCCGTCAAGGGGATGCTGCCCAAGGGTTCGCTCGGCCGTCAGATGGCCAAGAAGCTCAAGGTGTACGCCGGGCCGGAGCACCCGCACCAGGCCCAGCAGCCGGTGCCGTTCGAGATCAGCAAGATCGAGCAGCCCGCCTAAGCGTTCGCGAGACTTTACAAGAAGCACGAGGAGAACCGTGTCCGAGCCCACCGGCATCGAAGACGTCGCCCAGGACTACGCGGAGAACCCGGAGGAGTTCCCCTCCGAGTACACCAGCGAGTCCGACGAGACGACCGCCGCCTACGTCCCCACCGCGTCCGGCCCCAGCGCCGGCACCGGTCGCCGTAAGCAGGCCGTCGCCCGAGTCCGCATCACCCCCGGTGCGGGTGAGTGGAAGGTCAACGGGAAGCCGCTTGAGGTGTACTTCCCGGACAAGGTCCACCAGCAGACCATCAAGGAGCCGTTCGTCTCCCTCGGGTTCGACGGCGCCTACGACGTCTTCGCCCGTCTGGACGGCGGCGGCACCAGCGGCCAGGCCGGTGCGCTGCGCCACGGCATCGCCCGTGCGCTCGCTTCGCTGGACCCGGAGAACAACCGTCCGACCCTGAAGAAGGCCGGCTTCCTCACCCGCGACTCCCGCGAGGTCGAGCGGAAGAAGGCCGGTCTCAAGAAGGCGCGCAAGGCTCCCCAGTTCTCCAAGCGCTAGTGCTCATGCGCCGACGCCCGCTCGGCTGAGTCTCCACCCGTGCGTCGTCCCCGAGTCGGGGGCGGCGTACGGGTTTTTCGTTTGTTCGGTGGCGTTCTCGCCACGTCGATCTTCTTCTCCGGCGCCGGGTCCGGCGCCGCTTTCGAAAGGGGCTGTGGCCTGTGGCACGGCTGTTCGGAACAGATGGTGTACGGGGTGTCGCCGGTCGGGACCTGACGGCCTCGCTCGCTCTGGAGCTGTCCGTCGCGGCGGCCCGCGTGCTCGCCGAGCGCGCGGAGGGGCGGCGCCCCCTGGCCGTCGTGGGCCGGGACCCGAGGGCCTCGGGCGAGTTCCTGGAGGCGGCCGTGGTCGCCGGACTGGCGAGCACCGGCGTGGACGTCGTCCGGGTCGGCGTCCTGCCGACCCCCGCCGTCGCGTTCCTGACCGGGGAGCTGGACGCGGACTTCGGCGTCATGCTCTCCGCCAGCCACAACCCCGCCCCCGACAACGGGATCAAGTTCTTCGCGCGCGGTGGCCAGAAGCTGGCGGACGCGCTGGAGGACGAGATCGAGGGGATGCTCGGTGTCCCCTCGACCCCCGCCGTGGGCGACGAGGTCGGACGGGTCACCGACGCCACCGACGGGGCGGAACGCTACGTCGGGCACGTGCTGTCATCGCTGCCGCACCGGCTGGACGGGTTGAAGGTCGTCGTGGACTGCGCCAACGGCGCGTCGTCCGCCGTGGCGCCCGAGGCGCTGCGCCGGGCGGGCGCCGAGGTCGTGACGATCGGTGACCGACCGGACGGGCTCAACATCAACGAGGGGTGCGGGTCCACGCACCTGGAGGCGCTCCGGGAGGCGGTGGTGCGGCACGGCGCGGACGCCGGTATCGCCAACGACGGTGACGCCGACCGCTGCCTGGCCGTGGATTCCGAGGGGCGGGTGGTCGACGGCGACCACATCCTCGCGATCCTGGCGGTGGAGGCCAAGGAGGCGGGCCGCCTGGCCGAGGACACCCTGGTGGTGACGGTCATGTCCAACCTCGGGCTCAAGCAGGCGATGGAGCGCGAGGGCATCGCCGTGGTGGAGACCGCGGTCGGCGACCGGTACGTCCTGGAGGAGATGAAACGCGGCGGGTTCGGTCTGGGCGGTGAGCAGTCCGGGCACGTCATCCTGCTGGACCACGCGACCACCGGCGACGGCGTCCTGTGCGGCCTGCACCTGCTCGCCGCGATGGCGCGGCGGCAGCTGGGACTGGCGGAGCTGGCCAAGGTGATGACGCGGCTGCCGCAGGTGCTGGTCAACGTGTCCGGTGTGGACAAGGCCCGGACCCACGAGTCCGAGGAGCTCGCCGCCGCCGTGCGTGAGGCCGAGGCCGAGCTCGGTGGTAGCGGGCGCGTGCTGCTCCGGCCCAGCGGGACCGAGCCGAAGGTGCGCGTGATGGTCGAGGCTCCGGAGCAGGAACAGGCCGGCGCCGTGGCCGAACGCCTGGCCGCCGCCGTGCGGTCGGCGCTGGGCTAGAGGACCCGTGGGCAGAGACACGGGCGTGTGAGTGTTGTGATGACCGGGGACCGCGTGCGCGGTCCCCGGTCATCGCGTGTCAGGACACGGGAGTGGAACGTATGACGGAGTCGCGGACCGAGGACACCCTGACGATCGGGGTGGACATCGGCGGGACCAAGGTGGCCGCCGGTGTGGTCACGGCCGAGGGGCAGGTGCTGGCGCGCCTGCGGACCGAGACTCCGGAGCGGAGCAAGAGCCCGGCCGTCGTCGAGGAGACGATCGTCGGCGTCGTCCGGGAACTGATGCGGGAGTTCACCGTGGCCGCCGTGGGGGTGGGCGCCGCGGGGTTCGTCGATGAGCAACGAGCGAACGTCCTGTTCGCCCCGCACCTGTCGTGGCGCCGGGAGCCGCTCCGTGACGCGCTCACCGATCGCCTCGACCTGCCGGTCGTGGTGGAGAACGACGCCAACGCCGCCGCCTGGGCGGAGGTGCGCGCCGGGGTGGGGCAGGGCGTGGACAACGTCGTGGTGGTGAACCTGGGCACCGGGATCGGCGGGGCGGTGGTCCTCGGCGGTCGGCTGCACCGTGGCCGTTACGGGCTGGCGGGGGAGTTCGGCCACATGACGGTGGTGCCGGGCGGCCACCGGTGCGAGTGCGGCAACCGGGGCTGCTGGGAACAGTACGCGAGCGGGAACGCCGTGACCCGGGAGGCCCGGGAACTGGTGCGCGCCGAGTCGCCCGTGGCGCGGATGCTGCACCAGGCCGTGGGCGGCGACGCCAGGCAGATCACCGGCCCCCTGGTCAGCGAACTGGCGAGCAAGGGCGACCGGGCGTGCGTGGAGATCCTGGAGGACGTGGGGGCGTGGCTGGGGACCGGCCTGGCCAACCTGGCGGCCGCGTTCGACCCGGAGCTGTTCATCATCGGCGGGGGAGTGTCGGAGGCCGGTGAGCTGCTGCTCGGCCCGGCGCGGACGGCCTTCGAGCGCAACCTGACCGGGCGGGGCTACCGGCCGACCGCGCGCGTGGTCGCGGCGGCACTGGGCAACGAGGCGGGTCTGATCGGCGCCGCCGACCTGGCGAGGGAGACGCTTCCGCACCAGGAGCACTGACCACCGGGGCGGGCTGAGGCTCGGACGGAGTCAGGCGGTGCGCAGCTCGGCCCAGGCGTGGGTGCCGTAGGGCAGCCGGGGGCCGATGCCCCAGCGGGCCGCCATGAGCGAGACCAGGAACAGGCCGCGCCCCGACTCCTCGCCCGTGTCGCCCTCCTCCGAGGCGGACGGGGCGGCCGACGGGGACGGTGCGTCGCCCCGGTCGTGGACGTCGATCCGCAACCCCGTGTCGGCGGCTGTCCAGACGACCGAGAGGTCGACGGGCGGCTGGCCGTGGACGACGGCGTTGGTGACCAGTTCGCTGACGACGAGGCTGGTCCGGTGGTCGAGGTCCGGGTCGTGGTGGTCGGGCCGGTCGTGCCTCAGGTTTTGGAGGAACTCCGCCACGAACCCGCGGGCGAGGCGGGCCGCGGCGGGCGTGTCCGGGAGCCGCCAGGTGGCCCGGGGCGCGGGGGCCCGCTCACGCGAACGCGCGGAGTCCACACCGCTCACGAACGCGACGTCGCGCGTGTACATGTCGCCATCTCCTTCGGGCAACGGATCGACGCGGGGCCTGGGGCGTGGACGCCGCGATCGTCGTGATGTCCCCGCCACGGGGCGCGCGAGCCCTGGCTCGTCGACGTGACGCGCCACCGGCGTAGGCCCGCGGATCGGTCCGGGGAGAAGTTCGAGTGTGGCGCAGATCACTGGTAATTCAGGTTTATCGCTGCTCGAACAAGAAGTCAACAGGTTGTCTAGACATAATTACAGACAATCTGCCCCTGTCGATCTGGGGCGAGGACGGCGGGCCGGATCGGCTGGCGCCGACCCGGCCCGGGTGTTCTGTGCGCCTTCGGGCGGTGTTACCTCCGGCCCAGCGCCTTCACGTCGATGTCGATGGGGAACGGGACGTCCACCTTGAGTCGCTCCCGGGCGATGGTGATGGGAACGTACCTGGGGTCCCGCACGCCGTCGAGCTCGTACACGTGGATGGCGGGACCGCCGTCCTCCCGCTCGATCCGCCAGAAGTGGGGGATGCCCGCCTGGGCGTACTTGAGCGGCTTCGTGGTGCGGTCCCGGTCCCGGGACTCCTCGGACACGACCTCGACGGCGATGAGCACGTCCTCGGGTGGGACGTGGGTGGCCCGGTGCCAGTCGACGTGGCCCTCGTCCCCCTCCTCGTGCCGGTAGACGAGGACGTCCGGCTCCGGCCGCTGGTGCTTGCCCAGCTTCATGGTCATCTCCAGGAGGACGTCGACCCCTTCGGGGGCAGCGTCTTCCAGGACGTTGGCCAGACGGCGCATGACCTGGTTGTGGAATCGGGTCTGGGGGGACAGCAAAACGAGCGCTCCGTCGATGAGTTCCATCCGGGGGCGCCCGGAGGGAGTTCGTCCATGTCATCGGCGGTCCAGCCGCCGGGAGGAGGGGTGAACCAGTCGGGGAGCGGCTCGGCGGTCATCGAATCCTCCAGGGTCGATTCCTGAGGCCACTCTAGTGCTGCCGGTCTTCTCGTGGCAGGAACGTAGCGCAGGGTGACGACACGATCGCGGGGATTCGCGGTGGGGGGATCAGTCGGTCAGGGTGAGCTCGAAGGAGTAGCGCGAGGCCCGGTACACGTGCGATCCGACCTCGACCACCCGGCCGACGTCGTCGTAGACGGTGCGCTCCATGGTCAGCAGCGGGGCCCCGCGGGGCTCGTCGAGCGCGCGCGCCTCCGCGGCCGTGGCGTTGCGCGCCCCGATGCTCTGCGAGGCGATCTTCAGCGTGACGCCCGCCGCCCGCAGCAGCTGGTAGAGCCCCTGGCGGGCGAGTTTCTCCTCGTCGAGGCCGACCAGCCCGACGGGCAGGTAGTTGTGCATGAGGGCCAGTGGTTCGTCTCGCGCGTAGCGGAGCCGCTCCAACACGTACACCTCGGTTCCGGGGTCGACCTCCAGCAAGGTGGCGACCGCGTCCGGCGGGGCCTCCACGGCCAGCCTCAGGACCTCGGTCCGGGGGTGTTCCCCGGCGCGGCTCAGGTCGTCGTACAGGCTGGACAGCTCCAGCGGTCGGCGTACGCGGGGCATGACGACCTGGGTTCCCACGCCGCGTTTGCGGACCAGGAGCCCCCGGTCCACCAGGTACTCGATGGAGCGGCGGAGCGTGGGCCGGGACAGTCCGAGCCGTTCGGCGAGGACGAGCTCGTTCTCCAGGCGCGTGCCCACGGCCAGCTCGCCCGACGTGATGCGTCGCTCCAGTTCCTGGGCCACCTGGAAGTACAGGGGCACCGGGCTGGAGCGGTCGATCGGGATCGACAGCGGGGTCTCGGTCACGTGCGCGTCCGTTCGTCGTGGGGAGTCCGGGAGGGCGTCTCCCTCCCTTGATCAGTGTAGTGATGCCCGGTTGTCTGTAAGTTCATAGGTACTTATGTCTAGACAAACTGTTGACAGGCTCGTTTCGCCTGAGTGAACATGGGGTCGTGGCTGTGATCCACGAAACAGCCACGTGAGCCCCGGGGCCGACCGGCCCTGGAGTCCGGACACCGGGAGGGGTGGGCATGCGCGTCGGGTTGGTGGGAACGGGACGCATCGGCGAGTCGCACGCGGCCGCCGTCGCCGCGCGGGCCGAAGTCGACGAGCTCGTCCTGGCGGACGCCGACGGCGCCCGCGCCCGCGACGTCGCCGGTCGGGTCGGGGCCCACGTCGCCGGAGCCATCGACACCCTCCTCCATCCCGGAGCGGTCGACGCGCTCGTGGTCACCGCCGCCACCTCCGCGCACGCCGAGCTCATCCTCGCCGGGGTCCGAGCCGGAATCCCGGTCTTTTGCGAGAAGCCGGTCGCGCCCACCGTCGCGGAGACCGTCGACGTCCTCCGCGAGGTCGACAAACGCCAGGCCCTGGTCCACATCGGCTTCATGCGGCGCTTCGACGCCGGGTACGCCGAGGCGCGGCGGGCCCTGCGCGACGGGGAACTGGGAGAGCTGCACCGCGTGCACGCCGTGACCTGCGACGCGGCCCCGCCGCCCGCCGAGTACCTGCCGACATCGGGCGGCCTCTTCCGTGACTGCCTCGTGCACGACTTCGACATCCTGCGTTGGGTCACCGGTCGCGAGGTCGTGGAGGTCCACGCCTACGGCGCCAACCGCGGCGCCGACTACTTCGCCGCGGCCGACGACGTCGACACCGCGGCGGCCGTCCTGCGCATGGACGACGGAACCCTGGCCACCGTGCAGGGCTCCCGCTACAACGGCGGAGGGTACGACGTGCGGATGGAGCTGGCCGGTTCGGCCGGGACCGTCGCGGTCGGACTCGACGGGCACGCCGCCCTCCGCTCGGCCGAGGCGGGGGTGGACTTCCCCTCCCAGGACCCCTACCGGGAGTTCTGGTCCCGGTTCGCCCCCGCCTACGGCGCCGAGATCGCCGCCTTCCTCAGCGCCGTGCGCGAGGGCGGCCCCAGCCCGTGCACGGTCGCCGACGCCCTGGAGGCCGTCCTGGTCGCGGACGCCGCCGAGCGGTCGCGCCGTGCGGGCCGACCGGTGCGGATCGAGGAGGTGCGCCCGTGAACTCAGGAAGCCTCGGCGGCCCGCGGGGCGGTCGTCGTACCGCGCACCACGAGCTCCGGTTCGAGCACGCTGACCCGCGGGGGCGGGTTCGGCGACGCCAACCGGTCGATGGCGGCGCGTACGGCCTCGCGAGCCAGCCCCTGGACGTCCTGGCGGACCGTCGTCAGCTGGATGTGCGCGAGCCGGGCCAGCGGGATGTCGTCGAAGCCGACCAGCGAGACGTCCTCGGGGACCCGCACTCCGGCGCGGGTGATCGCGTCGAGGAAGCCGATCGCGGACCGGTCGTTGCTGGCGAACAGCGCGGTGGGGATGCGCCCTTCGGCGAGCAGCCGGTGCGCGGCCTCGGCTCCGCTGGACTCGGTGTGGTCACCCGGCAGGACCCGCGCGTGGTCGGCCAGGCCGCGGCGGCGCATCCAGTCACGGTAGGCCCGCCTGCGCTCGGCCGAGCCAGCGCAGGCGCCGCCGTCCAGGTGGGTGATGTCCCGGTGGCCGAGTCCCGCCAGATGGTCGAGCGCCTGCCGGGTCGCCTTGCCCTCGGCCGTGCGCACGGTGTCCACGTGGACACCGGGGAAGCGCGGGCCGACCGACACCACGGGCGTCCTCTCGACCACCTCGCCGAGGAAGTCCGTGGTCGTCTCGGGGCCGAGCAGGATCAGCGCCTCGCAGCGGTGCCCGAGCAGGGCGCCGACGGCCTTCTCCGTGTGCCGGGTGCGCGCGTGCGCGGACAGGAGGATGTCGTAGCCGACCCTCTCCGCCTCCGCGTACACCGCCTCGACCAGGTCGGCGTGGAAGGCGTTGTGCACGGTGAGCATGACGCCGAGCACCCGGCTCCGCGAGCTGGCCAGGGTTCGCGCGGCCACGTCCGGCCGGTAGCCGATCTCCTCGGCCGCGCGCAGAACCCGCGCACGGGTCTGCGGGCTCGCGCCGGGGGCGTCGCGGAAGACCACGGAGACCAGGGCGCGCGAGACCCCGACCCGGGCGGCGACGTCCTCCATGGTGGGGCGCCGGTTCCCGCGCCTGTTCGGGCGCTGCGAGGCGTCGTCGCCCCCCTGGGCGGTATCGCCGTCCGTGCTGGTCACCCTGTCGCCTCCCATCGCCCTACATCTACTACCAGATCCGGAACGGGGTATTGACACGACATGTGTGTTGGATCACTATTGCCCAGTCTAGAGCGCTCTAGTAGAGCGCGCTAGTCCCGGGATTCCCATCCGCCCGCGACCGGTGTCGCCGTATCGCGGGACATCACCGACGAACCGAACCCGAGGAAGAGAAGAGAAGTCCCGGTGTACCGCTATCCACGGAGGTCCCCGTGAACGCCAGTGCAGGCCGAAGCTCCGACGCGCCCTTCGGCGTCGTCACCATGGGCCGCGTCGGCGTCGACGTCTACCCCGAGCAGACCGGGGTCGGCCTGGACGCGGTGAGCTCCTTCGGCAAGTTCCTGGGCGGCAGCCCCACCAACGTCGCCGTCGCCGCCGCGCGGCACGGTCACCGGTCCGCCGTGATCACCCGTACCGGCGACGACCCCTTCGGCCGGTTCGTCCACCAGGCGCTGCGCGGGTTCGGCGTCGACGACCGCTTCGTCACGCCGGTCGCCGACCTGCCGACCCCCGTGACGTTCTGCGAGATCTTCCCTCCGGACGATTTCCCCCTGTACTTCTACGGCCGCGACCCCGTCGCGCCCGATCTGATGATCCGGGCCGAGGACCTCGACCTGGACGCGATCGCCGCGGCGGACGTGTTCTGGGTGACCGTCACCGGTCTGAGCCAGGAGCCGAGCCGCACCGCCACCCTGGAGGCCCTCCGGGCACGGGACCGGCGGGGCATCACCATCATCGACCTCGACTACCGGCCGATGTTCTGGGAGTCCCGTGCGGAGGCCCGCCACTGGGTCGCCGAGGCGCTCCCGTACGCCACCGTCGCCGCGGGCAACCTCGACGAGTGGGAGACCGCTGTCGGGGACCGCGACCCCCAGGCCGCGGCGAAGGCCGGTCGCGCGGCCGGAATCGACCTCGCCGTCGTCAAGCAGGGGCCCGCCGGTGTACTCGCCGTGGACGACTCCGGCCAGGTCAGCGTCCCTCCGGTCCCCGTCGAGGTGGTCAACGGCCTCGGCGCGGGCGACGCCTTCGGCGGCGCGCTGTGCCACGGCCTGCTCTCCGGGTGGGACACCGAACGCGTCATGCGCTTCGCCAACGCCGCGGGTGCCATCGTCGCCTCCCGCCTGTCCTGTTCCGACGCCATGCCCACCTCCGCCGAGGTCGAGGCCAAGCTGGAGGAGGCGGATCATGTCGGTTGACCTGCTCAGGTCCATTGTCGAGACCCGCCTGTACCACCCCGACGCGATCGCCGACGCCGCGGCCCGGAGGGTCCGGCCCACCTCGCCCGTGGGAGAGAACGGCAAGGCGATGATCGTCGCCGCCGACCACCCCGCCCGCGGCGCGCTGCGCTCGGGTAGCCGTCCGATGGCCATGGCCGACCGCGTCGACCTGCTCGACCGGCTGCGCACCGCACTGGCGCGCCCCGGCGTCACCGGTGTCCTGGCCACGGCGGACATCCTGGAGGACCTGCTCCTGTTGCGAAACCCCGACGGGAGCGGGGTCCTGGACGGCAAGTCGGTCTTCGGCTCGATGAACCGCGGCGGGCTGGCCGGTGCCGCGTGGGAGATCGACGACCGCTTCACCGGCTACGACGCCGCCGGGATCGCCCGGATGGGATTCGAGGGCGGCAAGATGCTGCTCCGCCTGGACTACGACGACGACCGGACCATCCCGACCCTGGAGAGCTGCGCCAGGGCGGTCGACGAGCTCAACGCCGCCCGCCTCACGGCCATGGTCGAGCCGTTCATCTCCGGTCGCACCGAGGGCGTGGTCCGCAACGACCTGTCGCCGGACGCGGTCGCCCGCTCCGTCGCCATCGGCGCCGGGCTCGGCAACACCTCGGCCCGTACCTGGCTCAAGCTCCCGGTCGTGGACGAGATGGAGCGGGTCGTGGCCACCTCCACCCTGCCCACGGTCCTGCTGGGCGGGGAGCTGCCGGAGGACCCCGACGCCGCGTTCACCCGCTGGGGCGAGGCGCTCAAACTGCCCAACGTCATCGGCCTGACGGTGGGCCGGTCCCTGCTGTACCCGGCCGACGACGACGTCGTGGCCGCCGTCGACACCGCTGTGGGGTTGCTGTGAGTCCAACCAACGGTAAGTACTACCTGCCCGCGGGGAGCACCGCGGCCGCGCCCTTCCGGACCGTCATCACCCCCGAGTCCGCGGGGTGGGGCTACTCCGGGCTGCGCGTCCTGGAACTGGCGCCCGGCGCCGCCGAGGAGATCGCCACCGGGGACGCCGAGACGCTCGTCCTGCCGCTGAACG
>NZ_ANBC01000299.1:11334-29370 GCF_000341125.1 Nocardiopsis lucentensis DSM 44048
AGTTCCGGGTCACCGGGCGGCGGAGCGTGTTCAGCCGGGTCACCGACTTCGTCTACCTGCCGCGCGACGCCCGCGCCACGGTCACCAGCGCGCAGGGCGGCCGGTTCGCGCTCCCGTCCGCGCGCTGCGACCGGCGCCTGACCGCCAGGTACGGCGCCGCCGAGGACGTCCCGGTCGAGCTGCGCGGCGCCGGCCAGTCCAGCCGCCAGGTGAACAACTTCTGCGTGCCGGGGACCTTCGAGGCGGACCGTCTCATCGCCTGCGAGGTGCTCACCCCCGCGTCCAACTGGTCCTCCTACCCGCCGCACAAGCACGACGAGGTCACCGAGACCGAGTGCGAACTGGAGGAGATCTACTACTACGAGGTCTCCGAGGGGCCCTCCGGCCCCGGCATCGGCTACCAGAGGGTGTACGGGACCGAGGAGCGTCCCATCGACGTCTTCGAGGAGGTCCGCGGCGGGGACGCCGTCCTCATCCCGCACGGGTGGCACGGCCCCTCCATGGCCGCTCCCGGGTACGACCTCTACTACCTGAACGTCATGGCGGGCCCTGGAGAGGAACGCGCCTGGAAGATCTGCGACGACCCCGCCCACGGGTGGGTGCGCCAGACCTGGGCCGACCAGGAGATGGACCGGCGCCTGCCGCTGACCTCCACCGCCGAGAGGGAGGCGTGATGGCCCAGTCCACCGTCAGGCTCACCACGGCCCAGGCCCTGGTCCGCTTCCTCGCCGCGCAGTACAGCGAGCGCGACGGCGTCGAACGGCGGTTCATCCCCGGGGTGTGGGGCATCTTCGGGCACGGCAACGTCGCCGGCCTCGGCCAGGCGCTGCTCCAGGCCGCCAGGACCGGCGAGGCCGACCTGCCCTACTACCTGGCCCGCAACGAGCAGGGCATGGTCCACGCCAGCGTCGGGTTCGCCAAGACCCGCGACCGGCTCCAGACCTTCGCGTGCTCGGCCTCGACCGGCCCCGGTTCCACCAACATGGTCACCGGCGCCGCGCTGGCCACCACCAACCGCGTCCCGGTCCTGCTGCTGCCCAGCGACATGTTCGCCACGCGCCTGCCCGATCCGGTGCTCCAGCAGTTGGAGGACACCCGCGGCGGCGACGTCACCGTCAACGACGCCTTCCGCCCGGTCTCCAAGTACTTCGACCGGATCACGCGCCCCGAACAGCTGATCCCGGCGGCCCAGGCGGCGATGCGGGTGCTCACCGACCCGGTGGAGACCGGCGCGGTCACCCTGTGCCTGCCCCAGGACGTCCAGGCCGAGGCCCACGACTGGCCGGTGGAGTTCTTCCGCAGGCGCGTCTGGCACATCGGCCGACCGGTGCCCGAACCCGACGCCGTGGCGCGGGCCGCCGACGTGATCCGCGGCGCGGAGCGGCCGTTGGTCGTCGCGGGCGGCGGCGTGGTCTACTCCGAGGCGTGCACGGCCCTGCGCGAGTTCGCCGAGGCCACCGGTATCCCCGTCGCCGACACCCACGCGGGGAAGGGAGCACTCCCGTGGGACCACGACCGGGCCGTCGGCGGAGTCGGCTCCACCGGTGCCGGGAGCGCCAACACGCTCGCCCGCGAGGCGGACGTGGTGATCGGCGTCGGCACCCGCTACAGCGACTTCACCACCGCCAGCCACACGGTCTTCGCGCACCCGGACGTCACGTTCGTCAACCTGAACGTGGCCCGGCTGGACGCGGCCAAGCACGCGGCCATCCAGCTGGTCTCCGACGCGCGCACGGGCCTGGAGGCGCTGCGCCGGGAACTGGCCGGCTGGGAGGTCGCGGCCGACTACAGGGCACGCACCCGGGAGCTCGCCGACGAGTGGGCCGAGATCACCGACGCCTGCTACACCGTCGAGCACGGCCCGCTGCCCGCCCAGACGGCCGTGCTCGGGGCGCTCAACGACGTCCTCGACGACCGCGACGTGGTCGTCAACGCCGCCGGGAGCATGCCCGGCGACCTCCAGATGCTGTGGCGGGCCAGGGACCCCAAGGCCTACCACGTCGAGTACGCCTACTCCTGCATGGGCTACGAGGTGGCCGGCGGGACCGGCGTCAAGATGGCCGACCCCTCCCGTGAGGTGGTCGTCCTGGTCGGCGACGGGTCCTACCTGATGATGGCCCAGGAGATCGTCACGATGGTCTCCGAGGGGATCAAGGTGATCATCGTCGTGGTCCAGAACCACGGCTTCGCCTCCATCGGATCCCTGTCGGAGGAGCTCGGCTCCCAGCGGTTCGGCACGAAGTACCGCTACCGCGACCCGTCCACCGGCCAGCTCGACGGGTCCGTCCTGCCCGTCGACCTGGCGGCCAACGCCGCGAGCCTGGGCGCCCGTGTCATCCGCGCCGACGGGATCGAGGAGTTCCGTGAGGCCCTCGCCGAGGCCAAGGCGGCCGACACCACCACGGTCGTGCACATCGAGACCGACCTGGAGGGCCCCAACCCGCCCGGCAGCGCCTGGTGGGACGTGCCCGTCAGCCAGGTGTCCGACCTCGACAGCACCCGCGACGCGTACCTGACCTACCACTCGCACAAGCAGGGACAGCGCCACTACCTGTGACGCCTCCCGGAAGCAAGGAATCCACCGTGAAGACCATCCAGCACTGGATCGACGGGGCCGCGACCTCCGGGGCCTCGACCCGCACCGCGCCGGTGTGGAACCCGGCCACCGGTGAGCAGCAGGCCGCCGTCCTGCTCGCCGAGCCCTCCGACGTGGACGCCGCGGTCGCCTCGGCGGCCAAGGCCTTCGAGAGCTGGGGCGACTCCTCCCTGACCAAGCGCACGCGTGTGCTGTTCTCCCTGCGCGAGCTCCTCGCCAGGCACGAGGACGAGATGGCGCGGATCATCGCGGCCGAGCACGGCAAGGTGATCGACGACGCCAGGGGGGAGATCGTCCGCGGTCGCGAGGTCGTCGAGTACGCCTGCGGCATCATCAGCGCGCTCAAGGGCGGCTACTCCGACCAGATCTCCACCGGGATCGACTCCTTCGACTTTCGCCAGCCGCTCGGCGTCGTCGCGGGGATCACCCCGTTCAACTTCCCGATCATGGTGCCCCTGTGGATGCACCCGGTCGCGATCGCCTGCGGCAACACGTTCGTCCTCAAGCCCAGCGAGCGCGACCCGTCCGTGTCCAACCTCGTCGCCGAGCTCTACGCCGAGGCGGGACTGCCCGACGGCGTGTTCAACGTGGTGCACGGGGACAAGGCCGCCGTCGACACGCTCCTGGACCACGACGGCGTCGAGGCCGTCTCCTTCGTCGGCTCCACCCCGATCGCCAGGTACGTGCACGAGCGCGGCACCGCCTCCGGCAAGCGGGTCCAGGCCCTGGGCGGCGCCAAGAACCACGCGGTCGTCATGCCCGACGCCGACCTGGAGTTCGCCGCCGACCACCTGACCGCGGCCGCGTTCGGCTCCGCCGGCCAGCGCTGCATGGCGATCTCCGCGGCGGTCGCCGTCGGTGACGCCGCCGACGCCCTGGTGCCGGTGCTCGCCGACAAGGCCAAGGCGGTCAGGGTGGGCCCCGGCCAGGACACCGCCAACGAGATGGGCCCGGTCATCACGGCCCAGGCCCGCGACCGCGTCGCCGGGTTCGTCTCCTCCGGCGAGGAGCAGGGCGCGGTGGTCGTGGTCGACGGCCGCGAACTGACGGTGGAGGGGCACGAGGAGGGCTTCTTCGTCGGCCCGTCGCTCCTGGACGAGGTCACACCGGAGATGGACGTGTACCGGGAGGAGGTCTTCGGGCCCCTGCTGGTCATCGTCCGCGCCGCCGACCTGGACGAGGCGATCGAGCTGATCAACGCCAACCCGTACGGCAACGGCACCGCCATCTTCACCAGCGACGGCGAGGCCGCCCGCCGCTTCCAGCGCAGGGTGACGGTCGGGATGATCGGCGTCAACGTGCCGATCCCCGTGCCGATGTCGCACTACTCCTTCGGCGGCTGGAAGGACTCGCTCTTCGGCGGGAGCCACATCCACGGCCCCGAGGGCGTGCGGTTCTACACCCGCGCCAAGGTCGTCACCAGCCGGTGGCCGCACGTCGACCGATCGGTCGAGGCCGCCTTCAACTTCCCCACCCACGGCTAGGCGGTGTTTTTTGGGTCCTCCGCTTCGCTTCGGACCGTGTTCGGGCACCCACAAGGCAGGGATTCTTCATCCTCGTCCTCGCCTGTCGCTCGTTCCTCGCCACGCGGCTCGACTCGCCCGCCCGTCGCCCACCACCACCCTCAACGGACGCCTACGGCGCAGTCTCGATCCTTGAGAACCCTGCCGGTGCCCGAACGACACCCCCTCAGGTGGTCGTTCCAGAAAACAGGCCCCGGCCGAACCTGGCCGTCCACACCAGCCACACCTTTCACGAAACGAGATGGACATGACGGAGAAACTGGTCCTCGGATCCGCCCCCGACTCCTGGGGGGTCTGGTTCCCGGAGGACGAACACCAGACGCCGTGGAACAGGTTCCTCGACGAACTGACCGAGGCCGGGTACGAATGGCTCGAACTGGGGCCGTACGGCTACCTGCCCACCGACCCGAAGCGCCTCGCCGACGAGGTCGGCCGGCGCGGGTTGAAGGTCTCCGGCGGCACGGTGTTCGGCAACCTGCACAACCCGGACGAATGGGATGACACTGTCGCCACCGTCCGGAAGGTCGCCGAGCTCACCGCCGCCGTCGGCGCGCACCACCTGGTCTTCATCCCGCCCATGTACCGGGACGAGAAGACCGGGGAGTTCTCCGAGTCCCCGACGCTCGACGACGGTCAGTGGAGGAACCTCCAGCGCTCCGCCGACGAGCTCGGCAGGATCCTGCTGGGCGACTACGACGTGCGCCTGTGCCTGCACTCGCACGCCGACACCCACATCCAGACCCAGCCCGAGATCGAGCGGTTCCTCGACGGGACCGACCCCGACCTCGTGTCCCTGTGCCTGGACACCGGTCACGTGGCCTACGGCGGCGGTGACGCCGTGGACCTGATCCGCCGGTACTCCGAGCGCGTCGACTACGTGCACATCAAGCAGATGGACCCGGAGGTCGTCCGGCAGGTCCACGAGGAGAAGCTCGGCTTCGGCGAGGCCGTCAAGCGCGGTGTGTGCGTGGAGCCCCCGGCGGGGGAGCCCGCTCCCAAGGCCGTCATCGACGCGCTCGACGAGGTCGACGCCCGGCTCTTCGTGATCGTCGAACAGGACCTGTACCCGTGCGAGCCGGAGGTTCCGCTGCCCATCGCGGTCCGGACCCGCACGTACCTCAACAGCTGCGGATTGGGGGCGCGCCACCAGAAGGCCTGACCTCCACACCACACGCTGAGCCCGCCGCGCAGAGCGGACTCCCCGCAAGTCGCACCGGCCCCTGCGACCAACCACAGGTTGAGTGAATCCCCCAGATCGACAAGAGGTCGAATCATGAAGCGCAACACCACCTACACCGCCCTGATCGCAGGGGCCGCGTGTCTGACGCTCGCCGTCACGGCGTGCAGCTCGGAGGGAGGCCGGGAGGCGGGGGGAGGCGGCGGCGACGTCGAACTCCCCGACATGACCGTCGCGATGATCACCCACGAGGTCCCCGGCGACACCTTCTGGGACATCATCCGCTCAGGGGCGGAGGACGCGGCGGCCAAGAGCGGGATCGAGCTGGAGTACTCCTCCGCGCCGGAGGCCCGGGAACAGGCCAACCTCATCCAGAACGCCATCGACCGCGACGTGGACGGCATCGCCGTCACCCTCGCCAAGCCGGACGCGCTGGAGGGCGCCATCTCCGACGCCATCGAGGCGGGCATCCCGGTGGTCGCGTTCAACGCCGGTCTCGAGGAGTGGCAGGACATGGGCGTGCTGGAGTACTTCGGCACGGACGAGCACGTGGCCGGTGCCGCGTTCGGCGAGCGGCTGAACGACGTCGGCGCGGAGAAGGTCATGTGCGTCATCCAGGAGCAGGGGCACGTGGCGCTGGAGACCCGGTGCGCCTCCCTGGGCGAGGCCTTCGAGGGTGAGTCCGACGTCGTGTACGTGGACAGCGCGAACATGCCGGAGGTCCGGTCCAGCATCGCCTCCACGCTTCAGGCGGACGAGGACTTCGACTACGTGGTCACCCTGGGCGCTCCGATCGCCATGACCGCGGTCGACGCGGTCGACGACGCGGGCAGCGACGCCAGGGTCGCCACCTTCGACACCAACCGGGACCTGGTCAACGCGATCCAGGGCGGCATCGTCGACTGGGCCGTCGACCAGCAGCCCTACCTCCAGGGCTACCTCGCCGTGGACGGCCTGTGGCTGTACAACACCAACGGCAACACGTCCGGGGGCGGGACCGAGCCGGTCCTGACCGGCCCGGCGTTCATCGACGAGACCAACATCGACGCGGTCGCCGAATACGCCGAGCGGGGGACCCGATAACCATGAGCCACGTCATCACCCCTCCGGCGCCGTCGCCGGGCGGCTCCGAGAAGGCACTGCGGTTGGGCCGCAGATCCGTGCTCCGGCACTTCCTGACGCGGCCGGAGGTCGGATCCCTGGTCGGCGCGGTGATCGTGTTCACCGTCTTCTTCACCATCGCCGAGCCGTTCCGCTCGGCGGGGGCGTTCACCAACATCCTCTACGCCAGCTCGACGATCGGCATCATGGCCGTGGGCGTGGCGCTGCTGATGATCGGCGGTGAGTTCGACCTCTCCGCCGGGGTCGCGGTGATCAGCTCCGGCCTGGCCGCGTCGATGTTCGCCTGGTACTTCTCGCTGAACGTCTGGGTCGGTGTCCTGTTCGCCCTGGCGGTGTCGCTCGCCATCGGGTTCCTCAACGGGTGGATCCTGGTCCGGACCAAACTCCCCAGCTTCCTGGTCACACTGTCGATGTTCCTGATGCTCCAAGGGCTCAACATCGGCATCACCAAGCTGGTCATCGGTACCGTCTCCACCCGCAACATCTCGTCGATGGACGGCTTCGACCAGGCTCGGGCGGTCTTCGCGTCCAGTTTCACCATCGCCGGGGTCGAGGTGCGCGTGACCGTTCTGTGGTGGATGGTCTTCGCCGGACTGGCCACGTGGGTGCTCATGCGCACCAAGGTCGGCAACTGGATCTACGCGGTCGGCGGCGACCAGGAGAGCGCACGGGCCGTCGGCGTCCCGGTCGCCAGGGTCAAGATCGGCCTGTTCATGACCGTGGGGTTCATGGCCTGGTTCTCGGGCATGCACCTGCTCTTCATGTTCAACACGGTGCAGTCCGCGGAGGGCGTGGGCAACGAGCTGCTGTACATCATGGCGGCCGTCGTCGGCGGGTGTCTGCTCACCGGCGGCTACGGGACGGTGATCGGCGCCGCGATCGGCGCGTTCATCTACGGCATGACCCGCCAGGGCATCGTCCTCGCCGGGTGGGACAACAACTGGGTGTTCTTCTTCGTCGGGGCGATGCTCCTGCTCGCGGTCGTGGTCAACGGCTGGGTCCGTACGCAAGCGAACAAGAGGTGACCGAGGTGAGCACGATGACGGACACCACGTCGACTTCCACCGGGAACACGACGCCGCGGACCGCGCCGCTGCTGGAACTACGCGGTATCGGCAAGACCTTCGGCAACATCAGGGCACTGAACGGCATCAATCTGAGGGTCGACGCGGGCGAGGTCACCTGCATCCTCGGTGACAACGGCGCGGGCAAGTCCACACTGATCAAGATCATCGCCGGGCTGTACGGGCCGACGTCGGGCGAGTATCTGGTCGACGGTGAGCCGGTGGACTTCTCGTCACCGCGACAGGCCCTCGACCGGGGCATCGCCACGGTCTACCAGGACCTGGCGATGGTTCCCCTGATGCCGGTGTGGCGCAACTTCTTCCTCGGCTCCGAACTGCGCAGGGGCGTGGGCCCCTTCCGGATGCTCGACGTCGCCCGGATGCGCCGCATCGCGGACGAGGAGCTGAGGAAGATGGGCATCGACCTGCCCGACATCGACGCTCCCGTCGGCAACCTGTCGGGTGGCCAGCGCCAGGTCGTGGCCATCGCGCGGGCCGTCTACTTCGGCGCCCGCGTGCTGATCCTGGACGAGCCGACCGCCGCGCTGGGGGTCAAGCAGTCGGGTGTGGTCCTGAAGTACGTCAGCGCGGCCCGCGAGGCCGGCCTGGGCGTCATCTTCATCACGCACAACCCGCACCACGCGTACATGGTCGGCGACCACTTCGTGGTGATCA
This sequence comes from Nocardiopsis lucentensis DSM 44048, assembly GCF_000341125.1. GTDB lineage: Bacteria > Actinomycetota > Actinomycetes > Streptosporangiales > Streptosporangiaceae > Nocardiopsis > Nocardiopsis lucentensis. Next base: position 19,492 of record NZ_ANBC01000299.1, read on the forward strand.
AGCTCGGCGAGACCGAGCTCGACCAGCCCCGCTCCGAGCTCACCCTCGACGACCTCACCCACCACATGGCGGGCGGCGCCGAGCTGGACGCGCTCCAGCACGAGCTGGAACGGGCCAAGGACCCGCAGGTCGATCCGCTGCACGACGCGGCGGGTGAGGGCCCGGACGTCCAGGGGCTCTGACCTCGGACGGCCGATACCTCAGGTCGGCCGGGGCTCCGGCCCCGGCCGACAGGGGACTCCGACCGGAACGGGCGGGTGTCCACACCCGCCCGACCGTCAAGAAAGGCAAGGAACGATGACCGTCAAGGTAGGAGTGATCGGCACCGGCTGGATCGGAGCCGAGCACATCCGCAGGATCACCGCCTCGGTGGGTGGTGCCGAGGTCGTGGCGGCGACCGACATCGACGCCGACCGCGCCGCCAGGGCGGTCGAGGGCACCGGTGCGCGCGTGCTGCCCACCGGGACGGACGTGATCGCCGATCCGGAGGTCGACGCGGTCGTGGTCACCTCCTGGGGCCCGGCGCACGCCGAGTCGGTCCTGGAGGCGATCGCGGAGGGCAAACCGGTCTTTTGCGAGAAGCCGCTGGCCACCACCGCCGAGGACGCCCAGCGCATCCTGGACGCGGAGGCCGCGCACGGCTCGCGTCTGGTGCAGGTCGGTTTCATGCGGCGCTTCGACACCGGCTACCGGGAGATGAAGGAGGCCGTCTCGACGGGCGCGATCGGCACGCCGCTCCTCGCGCACTGCGTGCACCGCAACCCCACCGTGCCCGAGGCCTACCACTCCGAGATGGCCTCGCAGGACACCGCCGTCCACGAGGTGGACGTGATGCGGTGGCTGCTGGACGACGAGATCTCCTCCGTCCAGGTGATCGTCCCGCGTTCGACCACCAAGAAGTTCGAGCACCTGCGTGATCCGCAGGTCATGCTCTTCGAGATGGCCAGCGGCGCCCGGGTGGACCTGGAGGTGTTCGTCAACTGCCAGTACGGCTACGAGATCGGTTGCGAGGTCGTGGGGGAGGAGGGCACCGTCCGGCTGCCGGAGATCCCCGGCGCGGTGGTGCGCTCGGCCGCCCGCCAGAGCACGCCCGTCCTTCAGGACTGGGTGAAGCGGTTCGCCGCAGCCTTCGACACCGAGTTCCAGACGTGGGTCGACGAGGTGGCCGCGGGGGTCCCGACGACCGGACCGAACGCCTGGGACGGCTACGCCGCGGCGATCGTCACCGACGCGCTGGTGCGGTCGCTGCACTCGGGTGGCGTCGTCGAGACCGGCATCAAGGAACGCCCGGCGTTCTACGCCTGAGGGAGAGAGCAGAACATGAAGATCGCCATTGACCCGTACATGTTCCGGGGTCTGCCGATCACCGAGATGGTGCGGACCGTGGCGGACCTGGGCTACGAGTACATCGAGCTGTCCCCTCGCGCGGAGTTCATGCCGTTCTTCCAGCACCCGAGGGCCGACGACGCCCGGGTGGCGGAGCTGCGGGGCGCGCTGCGCGAGACGGGGGTGAAGCTGTCCTCGATCCTGCCGCTGTACGCGTGGTCGAGCCCGATCGAGCAGGAACGCCGGGACGCGGTCCGCTACTGGAAGCGGATGATCGAGGTCGCGGTCGAGCTCGACGTGAACCTGATGAACTCCGAGTTCAACGGCCGCCCGGAGCGGGCCGCCGAGAGCGAGGGCGCGTTCTGGCGGTCGATGGAGGAGCTGCTGCCGATCTTCGAGCGTGAGGGGATCGCCCTCAACCTCGAAGCGCACCCGGACGACTTCTGCGAGGTCAACGAACCCGCGGTGGACCTGGTCCGGGCGATCAACCGGCCCTGGGTGAACTACCTGTACTGCGCTCCGCACACCTTCCACCTGTCGGGTGAGGACCCGGGCGTGGACGTTCGGCGGATGATGGAGTACGCGGGCGACAAGCTCCAGCACGTGCACATCGCCGACTCGTTCAACCACAAGGGCTCGTCCGGGTTGCGGTACATCCTCAACCCGCCCGGCACCCCCGCGCGGATCCACCAGCACCTGGACATCGGCCAGGGTGAGGTGGACTGGGACGAGTTCTTCGGCGCCCTGCGGGACCTGGACTTCGACGGCGTGGCCACGGTGTGCGTGTTCGCGTGGGAGGAACGGGCACGGGAGTCCTCCGAGTTCATGCTCAAGAGGGTCACCCAGGAGCTCGCCTCCTGACCAGGCGCCGGGGCGTCACGTCGGTCAGTCACAGAGGGCGGCCGAGGGGCCGGACGTCCCGGCGGGGCGCCGCACGCGATCATGTGCGGCGCCCTTTTCGGGTTTTCCGCGCGGCGGGGGTTCCTCCGGGGTAACGTGCGAGCTCACGCCCTGCTTATGTAAGGTAGCTCGGACTTTCGTGGGCTCTTCGCCCCGTGGGGCCGAGCCCGCCCCCGACTCCCAAGAGAAGCCGACGCACGCGATGACCCGCACACCTCATCCGACGCGACTCCGGCGAAGCGAGGCACGCCGTATCGAACGGCGCCGCCAGCGTCTCCTCCAGGCCGCGATCGCCTGCTCCGTGGGCGTGATCACCATGTCCGGAGCGCTCGTCTTCGTCCTCGTCTCCCAGGACCCGCCCGAGACCGGTGGGGACGACCGCCAACGCGTGGGGCAGGCCGAGCAGCTGCCCTCCGGCCCCGCCGCCGACCCGGCCTCCCCGGTCCCGAGCGCCGCCGCCCCCGAGCCCTCCGACTCGGCCTCCCCGTCGGAGGACGACGAGGCGGAGGAGGAGCCCTCGGCCTCGCCGTCTCCGGAGCCCTCGCCCTCGGAGGGGCCGTCTGAGCCGTCCGGGGAGGCGTCGGAGCCGGAGCCCGAACCCGAGCCGGAACCCGAGCCCGAGCGCCCCGAACCGGAGCCTGAGCCCGAGCCGGAACCGGAGCCGGAACCCGAGCCCGAGCCCGAGCCCACGGAGGAGGACCCCGTGCCCTGGTGGCCCTGGTAGCGGGTTCTCCATCCCTGGGCAGCAACTCGAAGGGCTGTCAGGAGCACAGCCTCACTCCGCTCCTCAGCCGTGGAGTAACCCGGCGGCGTGGCGGTGCAGCGGAATCGTCAGTTCGGGACTGTCACCGCGTTCGATACGCAGCAGCAGTCGGGCGATGACGTAGAGCTGGGCCCGCACACCGTCCGGGGTGTCGAGCTGGTCGGCGAAGACCGCGTGTACCCGTTCGGCGGTCTCCGGCTGCAACAGGCTGTGGCAGTAGAGCGTCGCGGCGTCGAGTCCTGCCGGCGCCCGGCCCCAGCCCTCCCAATCGAGGATGCCCAAGTCAGGGCCGAGCAGGTTGTTCCAATGCAGGTCCGCGTGAGCGGTGCGCCATACCTGAACAGTCAGGTCGACGGCGTCGCCGAAGAACACCAGCAACCGGCGCGAGATGTCTTCCTGGGCGACCGCGATCCGCTCCGTTGGTGTCCGCCCGACCCGGTCGAGTGCGCCGCGTAGGTCTGCCCACCAGGCGTCGGAGAGCCTCGGTTCGTCGCGGAGTTCGGCGGTCGGCGAGCACACGCGCCCGGGAAGGCGGGTCATCAGCTCGGCGCGGACGCGCTCGGGCGTTTCTTCCCATTCGGTGACCTCGACGACTTCGGGCTTGGAGACGCCCGTGATCGCGGAGGAATCGGCGTTGCCGGTCCAGAACTCGCCGTGTGCCCAGCTCATGTGTTCGGTCGTCACGCGTACCCACACGTCTCCCGGTGCCCCGGTGGCGGGCGCGCCGATGCCGCGGTCGCGCCACCCGAACACCGCCTCACCCATCAGGACGGCGCCGAAGCCCTCCGCCGCTCGGGTGAGAAGTTCACGCATGCGCGCCCGGTGACGCTGGTTCGCCAGTGACTGGGCCGAGGTCATGCGTCGATCAGGTGGCGTAGGTACCTGCCGGGATCGGACAGATAGCGGCGCCAGTGGTCGACCATCTCCAGCTCGTCCCACTTCGTGCGGCGCGCCCCGTGGTCACCGACTTCGATGATGTCCGCGCCGGGGGTGGCGGACAGGATCGGGCTGTGTGTGGCGCAGATGATCTGCGACCCGGATTCGGCCAGGTCGTGCATGAGTCCGACCAGGCGAAGGCAGGACATGAACGACAACGCGGCCTCGGGTTCGTCCATCAGGTACAGGCCCGGTTTGTCTAACATGCTCTGGAGGATGATGAGGAACCCTTCGCCGTGGCTGTGCTCGGACAGGTTCTCCTCCCAGTAGCCGTGCATGCCCGAGACCGCCTCGGCGAACCCGAACGTCGTTTCGGCGCGCAGGAAGTACCCGGTGCGGGCGCGGCGCCCGGACGACAGCTGTCGGGCGCCGCGTGCGGTCAGGTCCAGGCGCAGCCGCTCGCCCAGGGGGGTCTTGGGGCGGTTGTTGGCGTACTTGCGTCCGGCCCGGCCGCCGCGCGCGTCCAGTCCGTAGGCTTCGGCGATCCCCTCGACCAGGGTCGACTTGCCTGACCCGTTCTCGCCCACCAGGAACGTCACGGGGGCGCGGAACTCCAGCGGTTCGGCGAGCAGGCGGCCGACGGCCGGAACCGTGTACGGCCACACGTTCGGGTCTGGGGGGTCGAGTCCTTCGGGAATGTCGATGCCTTGGACGAACACGTTGTTCCTCTACCGGTAGTTCGGGGCGCAGTTGCCCGCAGGGGTGCAGTCTCCCTTGGGTTGGCATGCCGGGCTGCACGAGGGGCCGCACTGCGGGTCGCACATCTTCGGCACGCACACGGCGCGGTGGGCGAACTCCTGACGAAGCCCACCCACCACCGTAGCCATCCGGTCGCTGTTGAGGATGTCGTTCAACGACTGCTCGCGCACGTTACCGACCGGCATCCACCGGGTGAAGACACAGGGCCACACCTCACCTGTGGGGGAGATCGCGAGGTTGCCGTGCGCGCACCGCCCGCACAACACCGACGTGTCCGGCTCAACCTCTGTGACGGCACCGCGGTCGACCCCTCGAAGGTCGTCGTATCGGACTTCGTCGACTCCCAGGCCCAGGAGAGTACGGCTCGCCTGGGCGCTGCGCTGGGACTCCAGAACACCGATGACACCAGCGCGCAAAGGAATCTCGCGCCGCTTGGCCTCAGCGATGTTGGCGAGCGTGCGGGCGTGGGTGGGGCGCTGGGTGATCTGCTCGTGCTCGTCGGGGTCGTCCGAATACCAGGACGTGGCCAACCGCACACCGGGGCGCTCGAAGTCCTCCCACAGCCTCGGCGGGACGTGCACGAGATTGGTGAAGACCTCGACGGCGAGGCGGCGGTCGAGCGCGTGCCCGATCAGCTCGCCCAGGTCGGGGTGAAGCACGGGTTCGCCGCCGATGAATTGGACCATGCCAGCGGCGGTGTGGGCGACGTCGTCGATCACACGCCGCCAGCCGTCGGTGGTCATGATGCCGTGGGTGCCGTCAGGGCCGCTGTCGGCGTAGCAGTGGGTGCACGCCAGTTGGCACTTGCCGATGATCTCCAACCAGACGAACCGCAACGGCGGCACGGTCGGGCCGGTGAGGGTAGCGCTTTCGAGGGAGGTGGTCACGGTCGTCCCTTCCGGATCGGGTGGGGGGGTGTGTTCGATGAGGGCGCGGACGGTGAGGGGACCTCCGGCCGTGCCGGACCAGTCCCAGTAGGCGGTGAGGGTGTCGACGAGCCGGAGTCCGTATCCGCCGACGGGGCGGGGGTTGCCGGGGGCCTCGATGCGGGGGACGGGGATGGTCGGGCCGGGGCGGGGGCCGTTGTCGGTGACGGTGAGGACGTAGGCGAAGGGGCGACGTTCGATCACGACGCGGGTGGTGCCGCCGGGGTCACCGGAGCAGGTGTGCCGCAGCGCGTTGGAGACGAGCTCGCTGACCACGGTGACCAGTGGAAAGGCCGTGTTGGGTGTGGTGCGTGCGACCTGGTGGGCCCAGGTGCGTGCGGCACGGACGTGGTAGAGGTCCGGGCCGAGCACGATCCCGCACCGGTTGGGGTCGGCGAAGCTCAGCCGTCGGGGCGGCGCGATGATTGTGGCGCGCTGCTGTGGAACGGCCACCGGTATGGGCGAGTGAGGGAACGTCTCGTTCATGTTCGTACCTGGGGTTCTGTGAGCGGCGACGTGCCGGAGCAGGACCTCGGGAAAGCAGAGCAGTCATCCACAGAGTCCTTCACTCCTGTATATGAGTGTGATTGACAGTGTGGTCAACTCATGTGCAGGAGTCAAGGGGGTTCTTGGATTCCTAGCCGCTGGCGGGGATCCGGTATTCGAGGACGAAGCGATCGGCGGCCATGACGGTAGCGCAGACTTCAAGCACGCGCCCATCGACTCCGTAAGCGCTCCGCACCAGCTCGATCACCGGTGCCCCTGCGCTCAGCGCCAGCTCCGAGCTCTCCTCCTTCGTAGCCAGACGTGCTGAGACCTCCTCCAGGAACTCCTCCAGTACCCGTCCGTGGTCTTCCAGCCTCGCGTAGATGCCGCCGGGGCCGGGGTTGTCCTCGAAGAGCTCGGGCGTCTCCTCGGCGATATCCCAGGGGATGTAGGAAGTGGCCGTCTCCATCGGTGCGCGGTCGCTGAAGTAGAGACTTCGACGTGCCAGCACCCTGTTTCCGCTTGTCGTACCAAGTTTGTGGGCGACATCGGCGGGGACCTCCACCGGTCCCACGTACAGGACGTGGACGCTGGGCTCGACACCGGCCTGTTCGGACTCGGCCAGGTAGGCCGCTTTGCCAGCCTTGCGGTGTGAGCGTCTGAACCGATCCGAGGACTTGCGTCTCACCGGCGGGCGGCTGCGGACGAACGTCCCTCGACCGTGGAAGGTCTCCACCAGTCCGCGCGTACGCAGTTCGGTCATGGCCTTGCGGACTGTGCCCTGGGCTACCCCGTACCTGTGGATCAGCTCGGACTCACTGGGTACTCGCTCCCCGGGAGGTAGGGTCCCTTCCAGGATCTGGTGCCGCAGGTCCTCGGCGATACGCAGGTAGCGCGGGCGTCCCTCGTCCATCATCCGTGCCTTCCTGCCCCAAGTCATCTCCTGTAGAAGAGCACTCAGACAGTACAAGGTGGTGCGGCAGCCATGCACTCGGTCTCCGTCGCGGGAGCCGTCATTCGTGAGGATGGACGTATCCTCGCCATCCAGCGCGCTGACAACGGGCATTGGGAACCGCCTGGTGGCGTCCTCGAACTGGACGAGGACATCGAATCCGGGGTGCGGCGTGAGGTGCTGGAGGAGACCGGCCTGCGTGTTCGGGTGGGTGAGCTGACCGGGGTCTACAAGAACCTCAGGCGCGGCATCGTCGCCCTGGTCTTCCGCTGCACGCCCCAGGGTGGAGAGCCCCAGCCGTCCGAGGAGGCCACCCGCGTCGAATGGCTCACCCCGGACGAGATCCATGAGCGCATGGCCCCCGCCTATGCCTGCCGCCTTCTGGACGCCGCCCTTCCTGGGGCTCCGCGGATTCGCGCACACGATGGACACGACCTTCTGTGAAGGGGGCCGTAGCAGGATTCCGGCATCAGGGGACTCGAAACGAACCGTCGAACACTCTGCCGGTCGAGAAGGCGAATCCGAAGGAGCTGGCGTGACGCGCATCGGTATCACCGGGCACTCGAACCTCAGCATGGACAGCGTGCCACTCGTCCGCGCGGCGCTGGCGGAGGCCCTCACCCCGTACGCGGGTGACGGGCTCACCGGTCTGTCGTGCCTGGCACGCGGGGCCGACCAGCTCTTCGCGGAGGCCGTGCTCGACGCGGGAGGACGGCTGGAGGTCGTCCTTCCCTCCGTCGACTACCGGGAGGTCAAGGTCAAGCGCGACAACCTCGACCAGTTCGACGGTCTGCTCATGCGCTCGACCCTGGTGCGGTACATGCCGCACCGGACGGCTGGTCGCACCGCCTACGAGGACGCCAACGAGGCCGTGCTGGGCGCGATCGACCGGCTGTTCGCGGTCTGGGACGGCCAGCCCTCCGGCGGCAGGGGCGGGACGGGCGACGCCGTCGAGGCCGCCCGGGGGCGGGGCGTCCCGGTCGACGTCATCTGGCCCGAAGGCGCTCGCCGGGAGTGAATTCGGCGTGTCCCGCGCTGATTAATTCTATTAATTCGGGCGAATTCGGACTCTTCTGGCTTGGCGGATAAACCGGGCTGGTTCTGTGTAACACGCGGGTTGAACTGGGAAAACGAAAAACCTGGTTCTTGAAGCAGCGCGGTTTCGCAGAAAAGTTCACCCATCCCGCCGGAGTGCTCTAATCTTTGTCGCGAACGACAACCGCATACGAAGACCCCGCGACGGTAGGTAACCGCCCGGGGTCGTGGCCAGCAACTTCGAAACTTTTACAGCAAGGATTGCCGACGTGGCTCAGTCTAGTCACGCGGTCCTCGGCTCTGCCCTGGACTGCCTGAAGACCCTCCTCGCCCCCGCCCGTGGCCGCCACAGCGCCCGCCGGCGCCGCTCCACCCGGGTCCGCCGCTACGCGCCGGTGCCCGCCCCGGTTTCCGAACCCGCGTCGGTCCCCGCCTCGCCCCCGACCTGCACGGCTCATCCCGTCAGGGACGCCGCCCCCGTCCGGCCCTACTTCCTCGCCCACGAGCGCGAACTCGCCTACGCCGCGGCGCACCCCGCCCGCCGCCTGCGTGCCCGCACGACCCGGCCGACCGCCGACGGACCCCGGGTATCGACCCCCGCCTATATCCCCAAACACGCGGCTCCACGCGTTCCCGCACCCCGTCCGGCGCCCGGCGGCGACCTGCTCGCCCCCGACCCGCCCGGCGAGTTCGACGAACTGCGCGACCTGACCCGCGCATGGCTCAGTATGGGTAGGACCGGATCTCGAGGGTCCTCCGTGAAAAACCGAACCCGGTTCTAGTGCGTGGGTCACATCGTCTGTAGAGTGCGGCCCATGGATCTGAACGGAATCTCCGCCCTCGTCTCGGGCGGCGCCAGCGGCCTCGGTGAGGCCACCGCCAAGGAACTCGCGAACGCCGGTGCGACCGTCGTCATCGCCGACCTCAACGCCGAGCGCGGCGAGGCCATCGCCAAGGAGATCGGCGGTGTCTTCGTCAGCACCGACGTCTCCAAGGAGGACCAGGTCAAGGCCGCCGTCCAGGCCGCCGTCGACACCGGAAAGCCCTTCCGCGCGGCCGTCTCCTGCGCCGGGATCGCCTGGGCGACCCGCACCGTGGACAGGAACGGCAACCCGCACGACCTGGACAGCTACCAGAAGGTCATCCAGGTCAACCTGATCGGCACCTTCAACGTGCTGCGCCTGGCCGCCGCCGAGATCGCCAAGACCGAACCGGTCAACGAGGACGGCGAGCGCGGCTCCATCGTCAACACCGCCTCCCTGGCGGGCATCGAGGGGCAGATCGGCCAGATCGCCTACTCCTCCTCCAAGGGCGGCGTGATCGGCATGACCCTGCCCGCCGCGCGCGACCTCGCCGCGGTCGGCATCACCGTGAACACCATCGCCCCCGGCATCCTGGAGACCCCCATCTACGGTGAGGGTGAGGGCGCTGAGGAGTTCAAGAAGCGCCTCGCCGCGCCCATCCCCTTCCCCAAGCGCATGGGGACCGCCGGAGAGTTCGGCAAGCTGGCCCGAGCCCTGCTGGAGATCAGCTACGTCAACGGCGAGGTCGTCCGCATCGACGGCGGCCTGCGCATGCCGCCGAAGTAGGGGGTCCCCGTGTCCGACGAGGTTCTCTACACGGATGAGGACGGCGTCGCCGTCATCACCATCAACCGGCCCGAGGCCAAGAACGCGGTCAACGCCGCCGTCGCCCAGCAGGTCGCCGAGGCGCTCGACGACCTGGACGCCCGCAAGGACCTGAGCGTCGGCGTCATCACCGGCGCGGGCGGTACCTTCTGCGCGGGGATGGACCTGAAGGCGTTCATGAAGGGCGAGCTGCCACTCGTCGAGGGCCGCGGGTTCGGCGGGGTCGCC
>NZ_ANBC01000300.1 GCF_000341125.1 Nocardiopsis lucentensis DSM 44048
GCTTCGAGGCGGTGCTCGCCTGCGACCTGGTGGTCGCCGCCGAGGACGCGAAGTTCGGCATCCCCGAGGTCAAGCGCGGCCTCGTGGCGGGCGCGGGCGGCCTACTCCGCCTCCACCACCGGATCCCGCGCAACATCGCGATGGAGATGGCCCTGACCGGCGACTTCGTCGACGCCACGCGCCTGGCGGAACTCGGCCTGGTCAACCAGGTGACGATCCGCGGCGGCGCCCTGGCCGGGGCCAAGGATCTCGCCGCCCGCATCACCCCGAACGGCCCCTTGGCGCTGAAGGTGTCCAAGGAGGTCATCCAGTCCTCCGATGACTGGTCCGCCGAGGAGATGTGGGACCGGCAGAACGAGCTGGCGGGCCCGGTCTTCGTCAGTCAGGACGCGATGGAGGGTGCGGCGGCCTTCGCTGAGAAGCGCGCCCCCGTCTGGAAGGGCGAGTAGTCCCGATCCGCGTACGCGGCGGCCGTCCCCTCCGGGGGCGGCCGTCCCCTCCGGGGGCGGCCGNGTTCGGGCACCGGCAGGGTGCTGCGAGACGAGGCGAGCCGCGAGCGAGGAACGGGCTTGAATCGGACTGCGCCGTAGGCGCCCGTTGAGGGCGGTGGAGGGCGACGGGCGGGCGTAGCCGAGGATGGGGCATCCCTGCCTTCGGGGCGCCCGAACCCGGGCCGAGGCGAAGCGGCAGGCCCAGAACGAACACGGCTAGGGCTCCTCGTACAGCACCGCCGCCGACTCCACCAGGCTCGCGTCGGCCTCCGGGGCCTCGGGCAGGGCGTCGAGCAGGTCGGGTTCCAGCACGGTCGCCATCGAGCGCGAGAACGCATGCGACATGTGGTTGGTGTCGTAGTACGCCAACTGGTTGCCGATGACCCCCGGGCAGAGGCCGTCCGAGCACAAGTACTCGGTCATGTCCACGAAGGCCGTGTTGTCCGGGACGTCCTCCAGCGCGTTGGCCGGTGAGGTGCGCGCCATCGAGTACGACTGCCGCTCCGCGCACTCCGGGGAACCGGCGCCGTTCCGGTCGACGCATTCGGGCACGTTGAACCCGAACCGCGGGGTGTCGCGGACCGCCACCACGTCGACGCCCAGCTCGTCCAGTTCACGCCAGCGCTCGACGTATCCGTCCGGCACGTGCTCCGGGCGGTCCGCGCCGGTCCGCGTTCGGGTGCCCGTGGTGAACACCGCCTCGGGCCGCAGGTCGCGCAGCTCGGCCATGACATGACCGTTCCACGCGTCGCACTCCTCGAACGCCTCGCCCCGGTAGGTCTGATCCGCCGTGCTGAACTGGCAGGCGTTCTTGGTCATCACGACCAGCCGCCACCCGTGCCGGTCGGCCAGGGTGTCGAGCGCCTGGTACCAGTGGCGGGCGTGCGAACTGCCGACGAGCGCGATCGTGTAGTCGCCCTCCGGGTCCCCGGCCTCGCACCGCACCAGTTCGGTGTCGTCGATGAGCGCGTTGCACGCCCGGGTCTGGTCGATGGTCTCGCGCGCGACCGTGGTCGTGTCGGGGTACACGGGCAGGTCGGGCAGACCCTCGGCCAGCGCGGGGCTCAGGTGGACGCCCGCCCCCGGGTAGGCGGTGGGGTCGGAGGCCAGCTCCAGCCGCAGCTCCTGGTCACGCTGGATCACCTGGCCCCACGCCAGGCCGCCGAGCAACACGGGCACGACGAACAGGACTCCGGCGGCCAGCGACCACGAGGGAGCCGTCCGCGTCCGGGTGAGGCGGGTGAGCCCGCCGTCGACCACCCAGCCCGTGGCGAGCGCGGCCGCGAAGGACAGACCGAGGACGAGCAGCCCGCCACCGAGCGTGGGCCGCTCCGTTCCGGTGACCTCCAGGTAGAACACCAGGACCGGCCAGTGCCACAGGAACAGCGTGAAGGCGTGCCCGCCCAGCCAGGTCAGCGGAGCCCAACCCAGGAGCCGGTTGGCGGACAGCCGCCCGACGTCCGCACCGGCCCCGGCCACGATGACCAGGACCGCCGCGAGGGTCGGCCACAGCGAGGCGAGGCCCGGATAGGGCAGGTGGTCGCTGACGACGAGGCCGCACAGGACCAGTGCGGTCAGTCCGGTCCACCCGGCGGCGCCGCGCATCCGGGCGGACAGGCGGACACGGCCCAGGGCGAGGGCGAGCAGGCCGCCCAGGGCGAGTTCCCACAGGCGGGCACCGGTGTCGAAGTAGGCCCAGACGGGTTCGTTCGCCGTGATCCACAGTGAGTACCCGAACGACCCGGCGAACACGGCGGACAGTGTCATCACCGCGGCCGTGCGGACCCGCGCGCCCAGGGCCGCGGCCACGAGCCCGGCCGCCGTGAGCAGCAGCGGCCACAGCAGATAGAACTGTCCCTGCACACCCAGCGACCAGAAGTGCTGGACGGGGCTGGCGGCACCGTTCTCCGCCATGTAGTCGACCGAGCCCAGTGCGAGGTGCCAGTTCCCGTGGTAGAGCGCGGCGGCCTGGACGTCGGCGATGACGTCGGTCCACCGCGACCGGGGCAGGAGCAGGTAGGCGCCGACCAGGACCGTGCCGAGGACGACCGCGCCCGCCGGGAAGAGGCGCCGCACGAGCTTGGCCCAGAACGCCCCGAGCGCGATCCGCCCGTCGCGCTCCAACGCGCGCACCAGGGAGCCCGTGATGAGGAAGCCGGTGAGCACGAGGAAGACGTCCACACCGCCGGAGACCTTGCCGAACCAGATGTGGTAGACGGCGATCAGCAGCGCGGCGACGGCGCGCAGGCCCTCGATGTCGGAACGGCGTCGGCGGGTGGTGGCGGTCGAAGGGGTGGGAACCGTGTCGGTGGCGCGGTTCAGGGCAGGATCGGACACGAGTCAGCCTCGGGTTGGCGGAGGTGGAGGCAGGGGCGGCGGCGCGGCGGAGGGCCTCGGATGGAGCCTGGCGTGGCGCCGGAGCCGTGGCGATGGTCGGCGTCCGGGGGCGCGTGGCCCTGCCGGTCCAGTATCAGCGGGTCCTGTCACTGACCCGTGGGACGCGCGGCGCATGTTGTCGAGTCGAGATGAAATCTGTGTGCACGCGTAGCCGCGGAGGGGGAAATCGGGTGATCCACCGCACATGAAGTTCCGGGGTTGACACCGAACGCGGAGACATGGGGTACATTCCGGCGTTCACGCCGGTTGAGGTGGAACGGTAGGGGTGGGGCGGTGGAGGAGGGATCGGCGCCGTTGGTGTGACGTCATGTTGGCGTGGTGTTTATGTCACATGGGATAGGCCTGGTCACCGTCATGAGTGTCTGTTCGGGTCACCAGTCGTGTGTGGATGTGAACCCGAGAGCCTGAGAGGGCGTCAACTCAGCATCACCGGTGTGACACGCCCTTCCCGGCGGCGCCCGGCTCCCCCCCCCGCGCCCTGATCTCGCGCCCGCGGTGTTCGTGCGTTCCCGCCGCCGCACGACGACCCCGAACCATCGTCCACCGTGCCTGGAGTTTCTCCCATGCCCGCGTTCACCCTTCGTGACGTACAGGAACAGACCTACAAGACACGTGATTCGTGGTGGACCGTCTGGTTGGTCGACCCCCTCGCCTCGCGGTTGGTCAGGGCCACCGCGAACCGGACCCGCCTCACCCCGAACCAGCTGACCCTGGCGGCGCTGATCCTGGGCGTGGCGGCGGCGGTCTGCTTCTTCCTCGCCGACTGGTACTGGCTGCTGGCCGGGGCCGTCCTGTTCCACCTGAGCTTCGTCCTGGACTGCATGGACGGCAAGATCGCCCGGCTCAAGGGCAACGGGTCGGTGTTCGGCAGCTGGCTCGACTACGTCTTCGACCGCGTCCGCGTCCTGATCTGCGCCATCGCCCTCATGGGCGGTCAGTTCGCCGAGTCCGGGAACCCGGTCTTCCTCTGGTTCGCCCTGGGCATCGTGTTCACGGACATGTTCCGCTACCTGAACTCGCCGCAGATGGCCAAGGTGCGGACCACGATGCGCAAGCACATGGTCCAGGCCATCCGCGAGGCCGAGGAGGGCGACGGCGAAGGCGGTAGAGAGGTCCGCGAGTTGGCCGCCCGGTTCGAAACGGGCGGAGCCGTCGACGACGCCGACGACGAGGGCGGTGTCTCCGTCGGCGGCGCCGAGCGCGTCGCCGCACCGGAACGGCCGTCCGGCCCCGTCACCCGGACCGCGCCCGCCGACGAGGAGGAAGAGGACCAGGCGGAGCCCACCGTCCTCACCCCGGGGCGCAAGGCGCGCCAGATTCAGAGCACGGCACTCCAGGAGGGCTTCCACCGGCGCTTCCCCTGGTACCGGCGCGTCCGCGACGTCCTGCGGGAGAACCGCATCCGCCCGCACCTGTTCAGCGGCATCGAGTTCCAGATGGGCGTGTTCATCGTCGCCCCGCTGGTCGGCCTGTTCTCCACGACGGGGATGCTCGTGACCATCGCCGTGTCCGGCTTCCTGATGCTCGCCTTCGAGCTGGTGATCATCTACAAGCTGTGGCTGTCCACCCGTGCGTTCACCCGGGTCACCCGCGACATCAACGCGGTGCTGGCCTCGCTCGACCCCCAGGAGCAGCGCCCGGCCGCCTGACCGGGAACACATCCGACGACGACCGTGGGGTCGGCACGCGCGTGCCGACCCCACGGTCGTTTCCCGTGTGGCCCGGGTGACCGGTGGGTCAGCCGGTCCGTGTGCCCGCCGCGCCCTGCCCGGCTGCCGCGCGGGAACGGCCGTCGGGCAGGAACACTCCCAGGCCCCAGTGGATGAGCAGCGCGGACGCGAATCCGACGACCCATCCGTAGTCGGACAGCGGAGCCAGGAACGGGATCAGTCCGTCCTCGGGGAAGGGGCCTTCTCCAGGAGCGGAGTGGGAGCCGCCGACCGCCAAAGCCGCGCCCGCGGTGAAGGCCACCAGCGCCCGCCAGTTCCAGCCGCCCGTGTACCAGTACTCCGAGCGGCGCGTGTACAGCGCGGTCAGGTTCATGCGGGTCCGGCGCAGCAGCCAGTAGTCGGCGACGAGGATGCCGCCCACGGTGCCGAGCACGCCGCCGACCGTGCCGAGCCAGGTGAAGATGTACACGTTCGGGTCCGAGATCAGCCTCCAGGGGAAGATCGCGACGCTGACGACGCACGTGATCACCGCGCCGGTCCGGAAACTGATCAGCCTCGGCTTCAGGTTGGCCAGGTCGTAGGCCGGCCCGACCAGGTTCGCGGCGATGTTGGTCGACACGGTCGCCAGCAGCACCACGAAGATCGCGAACAGCAGCGCGATTCCGTTCGACATCTCCGCGACGATGTCCACCGGGTCCCACAGGGGAGCCCCGTAGACCGCCTGTGTGCCCGCCGTGACCATCACGGCCAGCAGCGCGAACGCCGCCATCGTGGTGGGCAGGCCGAACGTCTGCCCCAGTACCTGGGAGCGCTGGGAGGACGAGAACCGCGTGAAGTCGCTGATGTTGAGGCTCAGCGTCGCCCAGAACCCGATCATCGCCATCAGGGACGGGAAGAACAGCGCCCAGAACTCCGGGCCCCACCCGAGATCGGAGTTGACCGTCAGCAGCGGGCCGAAGCCACCCGCCTGGGCGACCATCCACCCCAGCAGCGCGACACCTCCGACCAGCATGAGCGGGGCCGCCCACACCTGGACCCTGCGCACGCCCTCCATGCCCCACAGGATGATCCCGAGCTGGGCCACCCAGAACAGCCCGAAGGACAGCCACATCGTCCAGGGCTGCCCGCCGACCTCGGCCGCGCCGCTCCAGCCGTCGCCGAACGCGCGGCCCGCGAGGATGTACACGCCCTGGCCGCCGATCCATGTCTGGATGCCGTACCACCCGCATGCCACGGCCCCGCGGATCAGGGCGGGCAGGTTGGCGCCGCGCAGCCCGAACGACGCGCGCGCGAACACGGGGAAGGGGATGCCGTACTTCGCCCCCGCGTGGCCGGTGAGGACCATGGGCACCAGCACGATGAGGTTGCCCAGGGCGATGGTCAGGACCGCCTGCCGCCAGTCCATCCCCACGGCGATCAGGCCGCTGGCGAGGGTCCAGGCGGGCAGGTTCACCGACATGCTCACCCACAGGGCGGTGAAGCTTCCGGTGCCCCAGGTGCGTCGGGACATGGGTACGGGGTGCAGGTCCTCGTTGACGAACGGGCCCTCGGGCAGGTTCTGCCCCTTGGGCATGGACACGCGCCCGTCGGGGTGGGTGACGACGGCGGAGGAGGCGGCGGGTTCGGGTGGGGAAGGAGCGTGGGTCACGTGACACCTGGTTTCGGTGGTGCTGATGGGGGATCGCGAGGTGGGCGGGGACACGGGCACGGCTCGGGACCCGCGTTGGTGGACGGGAGGAATGTTCGGGTTCGTCGCAGGACGCCGATCATCCTCGCACGTCAGGAAGGGGGTTCTGGTGCGCGGATGGTGTGGTGTTCCCCTTGGCCCCATGGGGCGGTACCCGACACCCGTCGCGCCCCGTCCGGCGGTGGGACGCGGCGAGCGGGGGACCGCGGCCTCGGAGCCCGGGCCTCCTGGACCCCCAGCGCCCTGAAGGGCCCCGAAGGGCCCGGGAGGCCCGGCTGCCCGGCTGCCCGGAAGGTCCCGGGTGGTCCGGGAGCCCCGGGTCTCCCGGGGACCTCGGCCACACCCGGAACCCCGGAACCGTTCTGCTCGCACGTCGGACAGTGTGCGAGACGCGTGTTGACTCCGTGTTTCAGGACGGCGTCGCGGTTGCGGACACCACCGGGATCACGTCACGTCCGTAGGCGTCGATGACCCCGTCGACGTCGTCGTGCATCGCGTACACGGCGAACTGGTCCACGCCCGCCTCGCGCAGCCGCTCCAGCTTCGCCAGATGCTCCTCGACCGGGCCGACCAGGCAGAACCGGTCCACGATGGCGTCCGGAACGAACTCGGTGTCCGGGTTGCCCGCCCGCCCGTGGTGGCTGTAGTCGTAGCCCTTCCGTGCGCGGATGTAGTCGGTCAGCTCCTCGGGGACCGCCCCCGAGTGCTCGCCGTACCTCTCCACCAGGTCGGCGACGTGGTTGCCCACCATCCCGCCGAACCACCGGCACTGCTCGCGTCCGTGCGCCAGCCCCTCCGCCGAGCCGTCCGTGACGTAGGCGGGCGCCGCCACGCACACCTTCACCTCGCTCGGGTCCCGACCGGCGTCCGCCGCCGCCGACCGCACCGCCTTGACCATCCACTCGGTCAGGTACGGGTCGGCCAGTTGCAGGATGAACCCGTCGGCCCGGCGCCCCACCAGGTCCAGCGCCTTGGGTCCGTAGGCGCCCATCCACACCGGCAGGGAGCCGTCCCGCACCCACGGGATGCGCATCGACGCCCCGTCGACGTCCGCCTCCCGCCCCTCGGCCAGGTCCTTGATCGCCCGCATGGCCTTCTCCAGGCGGGCCAGGGTCGCGGGCTTGCGTCCGGCCACGCGCATCGCCGAGTCGCCGCGCCCGATCCCGCACACCGTCCGGTTGCCGAACATGTCGTTGAGCGTGGCGAAGAGCGAGGCGGTCACCTCCCACGTCCGCGTGCTCGGGTTGGTGACCATCGGTCCGACGGCCAGGTTCTCCGTGCGCTCGAGGATCCGGCTGTAGACGACGAAGGGCTCCTGCCACAGCACCACCGAGTCGAAGGTCCACCCGTGGGTGAACCCGAGCCCGTCGGCGCGCGCCATCCGGTCCACCAGCAGGTCGGCGGGCGGATCGGTCTGGAGGACGAGTCCGATGTCCATGCTGTTTCTCCTCCTCAGACCAGGTACTGGCAGGTGGACCGGGGCACGTACCGGCCGTGCCCGGCCTGCCCCAGGTAGTTTCCGTCGTCGACCACGACGCGTCCGCGTGACAGCACCGTCCTGGCCCTGCCGGTGACGCGCCTGCCCTCGTATGCCGAGTAGTCCACGTTCATGTGGTGGGTCTCGGCGGACATGACCTGTTCGGCCCGGGGGTCGTAGACCACGATGTCGGCGTCCGCACCCGGAGCCACCGTCCCCTTCCTCGGATGGAGGCCGAACATGCGGGCGGGCGTGGCGCAGGCAATCTCGATCCACCGCCGCCTGCTGATGTGTCCGTCCACCACCGCCTGGTGCAGCAGGTCCATCCGGTTCTCCACACCCGGCATGCCGTTGGGGATCTTGGAGAAGTCGCCCACGCCCATGTCCTTCTGTCCGGTGAAGCAGAACGGGCAGTGGTCGGTGGAGACCACGGACAGGTCGTTGGTGCGCAGCGCCCGCCACAGGAGCTCCTGGTGCTCCCTGGGGCGCAGCGGCGTGGAGCACACGTACTTGGCGCCCTCGAATCCCGGCTCGGCCAGGTTGTCCGTGGACAGGAACAGGTACTGCGGGCAGGTCTCGCCGAACACGTTGAGCCCCTTGTCCCGGGCCCGCGCCAGCTCCTCGACCGCCTCGCCCGCCGACACGTGCACGACGTACAGCGGAGCCCCGGCCACCCGGGCGAGTTGGATCGCGCGGTGGGTGGCCTCCGACTCCAGCAGCGCCTTGCGGACCTCGCCGTGGTAGCGCGGGTCGGTCCGGCCCTCGGCCAGGGCCTGCTCCACCAGGACGTCGATGGCGATGCCGTTCTCCGCGTGCATCATCGTCAGCGCGCCGTTGGCGGCGCCGCGCTGCATCGCGCGCAGGATCTGGCCGTCGTCGCTGTAGAAGACGCCCGGGTAGGCCATGAACAGCTTGAACGACGTGACGCCCTCGTCGACGAGGACGTCCATCTCCTTGAGCGAGGACTCGTTGACGTCGGACAGGATGGCGTGGAAGGCGTAGTCGATCGCGCACGCCCCGTCGGCCTTGGCCATCCACGCGTCCACGCCGGAGCGGACGGACTGGCCGGGGCTCTGGATGGCGAAGTCGACGATGGTGGTGGTGCCGCCCCAGGCCGCCGCGCGGGTGCCGGTCTCGAAGGTGTCGGCTGACTGGGTGCCGCCGAACGGCATCTCCATATGGGTGTGGGCGTCCACGCCGCCCGGGATGACGTAGTGGCCCGTGGCGTCGATGACGGCGGCGTCGCCGCGCGCCCAGGTCCCGGCGGCCTCGGTGCCGCGCAGGGCCAGGGCGGCGACCCGTTCTCCCTCGATCAGGACGTCGGCCTCGACCTCCTCGGCCGCGGTGACGACCAGTCCGCCTCGGATGACGGTGCGTCCCATGTCCGTCGCCCCCTATCCCTCGACCAGCGGTCCGTAGGCGTCGGGGCGTCGGTCCCGGTAGAAGGCCCACTGCTGGCGGACCTCGTCGATCATGTCGAGGTCGAGGTCGCGCACGACCAGCTCCGCGGCAGAGTCGGAGGCGACGTCGCCGACGAACTGTCCGCGCGGGTCGACGAAGTAGCTCGTGCCGTAGAAGTCGTTGTCGCCGTACTCCTCGACGCCCACGCGGTTGATCGCGGCCACGAAGTAGGCGTTGGCGACGGCCGACGCGGGCTGTTCGAGCTTCCACAGGTAGGGGGACAGGCCGCGGCTGGTGGCTGAGGGGTTGTACACGATCTGGGCTCCGCCCAGACCGAGCGCGCGCCAACCCTCGGGGAAGTGGCGGTCGTAGCAGATGTAGACGCCGACCCGGCCGACGGCGGTGTCGAAGACCGGCCAGCCGAGGTTGCCGGGGCGGAAGTAGTACTTCTCCCAGAAGCCCTTGACCTGGGGGATGTGGTGCTTGCGGTACTTGCCGAGGTAGCTGCCGTCAGCGTCGATGACGGCGGCGGTGTTGTAGTAGAAACCGGGTTTTTCGACCTCGAAGACCGGGAGCACCATCACCATGTCGAGTTCCCTGGCCAGGGCCCGGAAACGGGTGATCGTGGGGCCGTCGGGCACGGGTTCGGCCCAGCGGTGGTGTTCGGCCTCCTGTACCTGGCAGAAGTAGGGCGCGTTGAAGACTTCCTGGAACCCGATGACCTTCGCCCCTTGCGCGGCGGCGTCGCGCGCGTACTTCTCGTGGGCGGAGAGCATGGATTCGGTGTCGCCGGTCCACTCGGTCTGGACGAGTGCGGCACGGACGGTGTGCGGCATGGTTCCCTCGCTCCTTGCTGAGCGCCGCCCGGTCCGGGCGGCCAAGAACGCCTGAAGTGTCCGCGTATCGCCTGTTCGCACGGGTGGTGGGAGCAGGTGGCGCGTGCCGTCGCACCTTAGAGAAGAGGGGAATGACCGGTCAACGTCCGACATTCTTGCGGACGTGATTCCATCGTGTTGCGTATATTCGCCAATGTGACGTTAGGGAAGTAATGTCCGTTGTGTGGATGTAGGAATTCGGAGGAAGTGCCAGGTTTGATGCTGATCAAGCCATGAATTTCGGATGTCCCTACATATCCGAAATGGACCTTGTCGCTCTCGTGTGCCCGACCGGCGGTCACCCACCGCCACGATCGCGGTTGCACGCGTGAGGCCCTCCACCCGGGGCGGGCGGAGGGCCGTGCGGGGCGTGCGCCACGCGCCGACGTCGGGCGGACCGGGCCGCGTCCGACCGTCCGGTCAGTCGACCAGGGACACGTAGGTCTCGTTGCCTCCGTAGGTCTCGGTGCTCAGGCCCATGTAGCTGATCTCGTCGGCGTCGGGCACGTCGAAGGCGATCGTCACGCTGGAGACGGCGCCGTTCGGGTCCAGGACCTCGTAGATGTCGCCGTTGATCTCCTGGGTGAGGTCGTAGGACTCCCCGTACTGGGTGCCATCCGCCGTGTACACGTGCTGTTCGTCCATCCAGAACCAGCTGCTGCCCGTACCGGAGGTGTCGGCCACGTCGATCTCGACCACGAGGAACTCGCCGTCCGCCCCGGTGCCGTTCAGTTCGTCGACCACGTCGACGCTGGTGACGGTGAAGGACATGCCGTCGTACTCGAACTCACTGCCGACCGCTTCCATGTCGGAGGGGTCGGGAACGGGGCCCGCGGGCTCCTCCGGCTCCTCGGGCTCCTCCGGCTCCTCCAGACCCGGTTCGTCGGTGTCGGCCGCGCCGCCGGGCTCACGGGCCTCGACGGTCTGCGGGTCCTCGCCGGTGAAGACGACGGAGACCAGGACCACCACGACGACGCCGATGACGAACAGCGCGGCGCAGCCCAGACCGAGGAAGAGCCACGGGGAGGTCTTCTTCGGCTGCTGCTGGCCGTACGGGTTGCCGTAGGGGTCGATCGGCGGGGCGGCGTAGGGGTCACCGTGGGGAGGGGCGCCGTACGGGCCGGTGCCGTGCTGGGCGTACGGGGCGCCCGGCTGGCCGTAGGGGGATCCGCCCTGGTTGTAGGGGTCTCCGCCGTGGCCGTACGGGTCGTTGCCGTGGCCGTAGGGGTCGCCGGGGGCTCCAGGGATGCCCGCTCCGCCCGGGGGCGGCGGCGGGCCCATGGGCGGCTGGCCGCCGGTGGGCGGACCCATGGGGGGCTGACCGCCGGTGTGGGGCCCCTGCGGGGGCATACCGGGCGGAGGTCCTTGGTAGGGGCCGTTCGAAGGAGGCTGGCTCATGGCGGTCCTGGCTTTCTGCCGTGAGCGGGGCGAGCGCCCGAGCCCGGGGGGTGCTTCCTGCCCGCGGGTCCGGGTCGAGGCGTCGGCCGGGGACGCCCGCGATCAGCGGCTGCTCGTTCTCTGTCGGGTCAGACGCCGACGGGAGCGGATCGGTTCCCGTGACGTGCCTACTGTGGGGTCATGGCACGACTGCTCATCGTTCACCACACCGTCTCGCCCGCCACCCAGGAGATGCTGACGGCGGTCCTCGACGGCGCCCACACCGACGATATCGAAGGAGTGGAGGCACGGACGAAGTCGGCTCTGTCCGCGACCGTCCCTGACCTGCTGGAAGTCGATGCGGTCATACTCGGGACACCCGCCAATATCGGGTACATGTCGGGCGCCCTGAAGTTCTTCTTCGACAACGTCTACTACCCCGCGCAGGGCGACACGGCGGGACTGCCGTACGCGCTCTACGTCCACGGTGACAACGACACGTCGGGGGCGGTGCGCGCGGTCGAGTCGATCGCGAAGGGGATGGGGTGGCGACAGCAGCGGCC
>NZ_ANBC01000301.1 GCF_000341125.1 Nocardiopsis lucentensis DSM 44048
GGCGCGGGAGGAGTGCTGGGAACTGGGGGCGGTGATGGCGCTCGCGGCGCTCGGGGAGGCCTGAGACGGCCCGTGGCCCGGGCCGGGGACGGACGGCCTCCGGTACGCCCGACGAGGGGAACGGGTCCCGGGCGCATTGCCGCCGGATTCTGGACGGTTCCCGCCACTTTCAACCTATAGCGCACCCGGGGGCTTGCGGCAAGACCCCGGGTGCGCCCCAGAATCGTCGACCGTCGCCGGATCACATGGGGTGCCCGGCCGACATCGGCGCTATTCGATCGGGGGTTCCATGGTTGACGTGATCGTGGTCGGGAGTGGTCCGACCGGCCTGATGCTGGCGAGCGAACTGCGGCTGCACGGTGTGCGGGTGGTCGTGCTGGAGAGGGAGGCGGAGCCGACCAGCGTCGTCCGCGCGCTCGGCCTGCACGTGCGCAGCATCGAGGTGATGGACCAGCGCGGCCTGCTGGAGCGATTCCTCGAACACGGCCAGAAGTTCACGGTGGGCGGTTTCTTCGCCGGTCTCGGCACCTCCTGGCCCGACCGGCTGGACACCGCGCACTCCTACGTCCTCGGCATCCCGCAGCCCGTCGTCGACCGCCTGCTGGAGGAACGCGCCACCGAGCTCGGCGCCGAGATCCGGCGCGAACGCGAGCTGGTCGGGTTGAGCCAGGACGACGACGGGGTGACCGCTGAGCTGGCCGACGGCACACGGCTGCGCTCGCGCTACCTGGTCGGCTGCGACGGCGGCCGCAGTACGGTGCGCAAGCTGCTCGGCGTCGGCTTCCCCGGTGAGCCCACCAGGGTCGAGACGCTGCTGGGCGAGATGGAGGTGTCCATGCCGCCCGAAACGGTGGCCGCGACGGTGGCCGAGGTCCGCAAGACGCAGAAGCGGTTCGGCGTCGGGCCCCTCGGGGGCGGGGCGCACCGCGTCGTCGTTCCCGCCGAGGGGGTGACCGAGGACCGTTCGGCCCCACCGACTCTGGAGGAGTTCCGAAAGCGGCTGCGGGCGGTCGCGGGCACCGACTTCGGGGTGCACTCGCCGCGCTGGCTGTCCCGCTTCGGCGACGCCACCCGGCAGGCCGAGCGCTATCGGGTCGGCCGGGTCCTGCTCGCGGGCGACGCGGCACACGTCCACCCGCCGACCGGCGGGCAGGGGCTCAACCTCGGTATCCAGGACGCGTTCAACCTCGGCTGGAAACTGGCGGCCGAGGTGGGCGGCTGGGCTCCGGAGGGACTGCTGGACAGTTACCACGACGAACGCCACCCGGTGGCCGCCGACGTGCTGGACAACACCCGCGCGCAGATGGAGTTGATGTCCACCGAACCGGGTCCCCAGGCGGTGCGCCGTCTGATGTCGGAGCTGATGGACTTCGAGGAGGTGAACCGGTACCTCATCGAGAAGGTCACCGCGATCGCGGTCAGGTACGACTTCGGTGAGGGGCACGGCCTGCTCGGCGGGCGGATGCGCGACATCGGGCTGAGGCGCGGTCGCCTCTACGAGCTGACGCGCGGCGGGCGCGGACTGCTGCTCGACCGGACCGGACGGCTCTCGGCGGCGGGCTGGGCGGACCGGATCGACCACGTCGTGGACGGAACCGAGGAACTGGACGCGCCCGCCGTGCTGCTGCGGCCGGACGGCCACGTGGCGTGGGTCGGCGAGGACCAGGAGGAACTGGTCGGCCACCTGCCGACGTGGTTCGGCGCCGCCGCCGGATGAGTCCGCGGGTGGCCCCGCCCGGGCGAGGACGGTTCGCTCCGGGCGGGGCGGCCCTGGGAGTCAGCCCACTGCGGCGGACTGGTGGCGGGCGATCTGGGCGTGGAGCTGGGCGAGCGCGTAGGAGGTCACGGTGTCGCCGTCGGTGGCCTTCGAGCCCATCTGTTTGCGCACCCACAGCAGGGCGGCGGAGGTCTCCTGGCCATAGGAGCCGTCGACCCCGTACTCGGGCAGGCTGGCGCCCGCGTACGTGAGCATCTGCTGGAGCAGTGTGACGCGGCTGCCGCTGTCGCCGACCTTGAGTCCGAGCATCTCGTCTCCCGATCCTGGAGGGGCCCCGGGGGCCTGGGTGAACGTGCCGTTCTCGACCAGGGCGTAGAGCACACTCCCTGGGCATGAGGTGGATACGAAGTCACGGTGGCCGAGCACCGTCCCGGACACTCCGTGGTCGGACCTCAGCCAGGCGCGCAGCCGGCGGACGCCGTCGATCTGGGCGTCGGTGGGCCGCTCGCCCTCGCCGATCATCAGGGTGACGCTGTAGTAGTTCGCGTTCCCGGAGAAGGTGCCCTGGGCGGCCTGGTACCGGCGCAGCCCCCGGCCCTCGAAGATCCCGCCCTCGACTGAGACGCCGAAGCTGTACCCGATGTCGTCCCACCCGCGGCCGTCGACGTGGTGGCCGCGCGTGTTCTTCCAGTAGGAGACGCACGCGGCGTGGCCGTCGAGATCGGTCGGGGGGCCGTTGTAGTGGACGACGAGACCGGACCGGGGGTCGGCGTAGTCGGCGGGGGAGGAGGCGGACCAGCCGAAATAGGTCCGCGGGTAGTCGATCACGGGTGACCTCCTGCGGGTGTGGTGGAGGGGACTCGCTCAGACAGACCTCTACGCTGGATTACCAGTTGTTCACTGATTGTGCGCTCAATGCGCGGAGAACACCAGACCTTGGGCGGCATGAATCTCGGGATATCGGCTGCGTGGCGCCCTTCCGACGGGGTTCCGGCCTCGGCGCTCCCCGCCCCGTCGCGGCCCGGGGAAGGGGAAAAGGGGCGTGCCCCCGCCCGGAAGTCGGGGGCGGGGGCACGCGGACCGCGGGACCGGCGGGATCAGAGCCGTTCCCAGGCCTCCGTGAGAACCTTGCGCAGGATGCGCTCCATCTCGTCGAAGTGCTCCGGGCCACAGGTCAGCGGCGGCGAGAGCTGGACGACGGGCTCGCCGCGGTCGTCGGCGCGGCAGACCAGGCCGGCCTCGAACAGCGCCTGCGACAGGAAGCCCTTGAGCAGTCGGGCGGACTCCTCGGCGGTGAAGACCTCCTTGGTCTCCTTGTCCTTCACCAGCTCGATGCCGTAGAAGAACCCGTCGCCGCGCACGTCGCCGACGATCGGCAGGTCGAGCAGCTTCTCCAGCGTCGCGCGGAACACCGGGGCGTTCTCACGGACGTTGTCGAGGATGCCCTCCTTCTCGAACAGGTCGATGTTGGCCAGCGCGGCGGCCGCGGCGACCGGGTGTCCGGCGAACGTGATGCCGTGCAGGAAGACGTTGCCCTCCTCCTTGAACGGCTCCATCAGCCGCTCGCGGGCGACCACACCGCCGAGCGGGACGTAACCGCTGGTCGCGCCCTTGGCGAAGGTGATCATGTCGGGCACGTAGCCGTACTTGGTGGCGCCGAAGTACTCGCCGAGGCGGCCGAAGGCGCAGATGACCTCGTCGGAGACCATGAGCACGCCGTAGCGGTCACAGATCTCGCGCACACGCTGGAGGTACCCGGGCGGCGGCGGGAAGCAGCCGCCGGAGTTCTGCACCGGCTCCACGAAGACCGCGGCGATGGTGTCCGGATCGTTCTGGAGGATCGCGTCCTCGATCTGGTCGGCGGCCCAGCGCCCGAAGGCCTCCGGGTCGTCGCCGTGGACCGGCGCGCGGTAGAAGTCGGTGTTGGGCACCTGGATGGTGCTCGGCACCAGCGGCTCGAACTGGGTCTTGATGCCCTGGAGGCCGGTGATGGACAGCGCGCCCAGGCTGCTGCCGTGGTAGGCGATCTTCCGGCTGATCACCTTGTGCCGGAGCGGCTCACCGATCGCCTTGAAGTACTGGCGGGCGAGCTTCCAGGCGGACTCGACGGCCTCGGAGCCGCTGGTGGTGAAGAACACGCGGTTCAGGTCGCCGGGGGCCAGGTCCGCGATCCGCTCGGCCAGCTCGGCGGCCTTCGGGTGGGCGTAGGTCCAGATGGGGAAGTACGCGAGCTCCCTCGCCTGCTCGGCGATGGCGTCGGCGATCTCCGTGCGGCCGTGCCCGGCCTGGGAGACGAACAGCCCCGCGAGGCCGTCCAGGTACTTCTTGCCGTTCGAGTCGTAGACGTGGACGCCCTCACCGCGGGTGATGACGGGGACGTCGGCATCGTCGTAGGCGGCCATCTCCGTGAAGTGCATCCACAGGTGGTCCTTGGCGGCCCGCTGAACGTCCTGCGGGCTCAGGCTCGCTGCCACTTGGTACTCCCATGATCGCTGGGTAGGTGCGGGGACCGTGTGGAAGGTCGGTCGACCCGTGGGCCCCTGCATGGACCCGCTATAGAAATAGTGGCACGAAGACTGATCTTGTCAAGTATCCGTCGCGAAACCGAACTTTTACAACGGAATCCCTTGAACTTCTGCTGCCCTGATGGCAACGTGATCCATGACACGAAAGCGCGCGCGACGTGCCTGACCAGCCAAGGGAGCAGACGTGACACAGGGGACCGATCTCGACCACCTCCGGAACTTCGTCGACGGGAAGTACGTCGACACGATCGACGGAATCCGCAGTGACATCGTCGACCCGGCCACGGGCAAGGTCTTCGCCACGGCTCCCGTGTCCTCCGCCGCCGACGTCGACCACGCCTTCAAGGTCGCCCAGCGGGCCTTCGAGGACGGGTGGCGCGACACCACGCCGGCCGAGCGGCAGATCGCCCTCAACAAGTTCGCCGACGCGGTCGAGGCCCGCGCGGACGAGCTGGTCGAGGCCGAGGTGCGCAACTGCGGCAAGCCCGTCGCGCTGACCAAGAGCGAGGAGATCGCCCAGGTCCTGGACGCGCTCCGGTTCTTCGCCGGTGCCGCGCGCAACCTGGAGGGCCGCGCCGCGGGCGAGTACATGGCCGACCACACCTCGTGGATCCGCCGCGAGCCCATCGGCGTCGTCGGCCAGATCTCCCCGTGGAACTACCCCATGGCGATGGCCGCCTGGAAGATCGGCCCCGCGCTGGCCGCGGGCAACACCATCGTGCTCAAGCCCTCGGACACCACCCCGGTCTCCACGCTGCTGCTCGCCGAGATCGCGTCCGAGTTCCTCCCCGCGGGCGTGTTCAACGTGATCTGCGGTGACCGCGACACCGGTCGCGCGCTCGTCGACCACAAGATCCCGCAGCTGATCTCACTGACCGGCTCCACCCGCGCCGGGCTCGAGGTGGCCCAGGCCGGTTCCCGCGACCTCAAGCGCCTCCACCTGGAGCTGGGCGGTAAGGCACCCGTCATCGTCTTCGACGACGCCGACATCGAGCGGACCGCCGCCGGGATCGCCGAGGCCGGCTTCTTCAACGCGGGCCAGGACTGCACCGCGGCCACCCGCGTCCTCGTCGCGCCGGGTGTCCACGACGACTTCGCCGCCGCGTTGGCCGAGCAGGCCCGAGGCACCGTGACCGGCCCGCCGAGCAACGCCGACGCCCTGTTCGGCCCCGTCAACAACGCCAACCAGCTCGCCCGGGTCAGCGGCTTCCTGGAGCGCACCCCGGACCACGCGGAGATCCTCGCCGGCGGCGAACGGGTCGGCGACGAGGGCTTCTTCTACGCCCCGACCGTCGTGTCCGGCCTCAAGCAGGGCGACGAGCTGGTGACCGACGAGATCTTCGGCCCGGTCATCACCGTGCAGCGGTTCACCGACGAGGACACCGCCGTCCGGTGGGCCAACTCCGTCGAGTACGGCCTGGCCTCCAGTGTCTGGACCAGGGACCACGCCCGGGCGCTGCGCGTCTCGCGCCGCCTGGACTTCGGCTGTGTGTGGATCAACACCCACATCCCGATCACCGCGGAGATGCCGCACGGCGGCTTCAAGCACTCCGGCTACGGCAAGGACCTGTCGATGTACTCCTTCGACGAGTACACGCGGATCAAGCACGTCATGAGCTACATCGGTGACTGACCCGACACCCGACCCGGCGGCCGACCCGGACCGCGACCACGCGGCCGGGCGGCCCGACCGGCATTCCCCTGGAACGCGAGCTGATAGGAACCACCCCGCCATGGCAACAAGCACCACCACGTCCGCGCCCGAGGCGGCGGTCGAGCCGCCAGCCCAGACGGGGGAACCCGCCATCAGCCTGGAGGACGTGACCAAGTCCTTCCGTTCGGGGTCGGAGACGGTCACGGCCGTGACCGGGGTCGACCTGACCATCGGCACGGGGGAGTTCTTCTCACTGCTCGGCCCCTCGGGGTGCGGCAAGACCACGACCATGCGCATGATCGCCGGGTTCGAGGAGCCGACCTCCGGCACCGTCCGGCTCGACGGCCGCGACGTCACCGGGGTCCCCGCCAACCACCGCGACGTCAACATGGTCTTCCAGAGCTACGCGCTCTTCCCGCACATGAACATCGCCGACAACGTCGCGTTCGGGCTCCGGCGACGCGGGGTCGCCAAGGCCGAGATCCGCACCCGCGTCGCGGACATGCTCGACCTCGTCGAGCTGGGCCACCGGGCCAAGCACCGGCCCTCCCAGCTCTCCGGCGGTCAGCAGCAGCGGGTCGCGCTGGCCCGGGCCCTGGTCAACCAGCCCGGAGCGCTCCTGCTCGACGAGCCCCTGGGCGCCCTGGACCTCAAGCTCCGCCAGTCCATGCAGGTCGAGCTCAAGCGCATCCAGCGCGAGGTCGGCATCACCTTCGTCTACGTCACCCACGACCAGGGCGAGGCGCTGACCATGTCGGACCGCATCGCGGTGATGAACCACGGCCGGGTCGAGCAGCTGGGCACTCCCGCGGAGATCTACGAACGCCCCGCCACCCGCTTCGTCGCCGACTTCATCGGGACCAGCAACCTGCTCACGGGTGTGGTCTGGGACCGCTCCGGCGGGGAGCCCTGGCGGGTCGAGGTGGGCGACGGCGCCACCGCCCTGGCCGCCGAGTTGCCGGACACGGCGGAGGCGGGCGGCGAGGTCCACCTGACCGTTCGCCCGGAGAAGGTCCACATCGGTGTGGCGGAGCCCGAGGGAGCGGTCAGCCGCGTGCCCGGGACGGTCACCGAGACCGTCTACCTCGGTTCGGCCACGCACTACCAGGTCGACATCGGTTCGGACCAGCAGGTCACGGTCTTCCAGCAGAACGCCTCGGGATCGGGTCTGGTCGCCGAACGGGGCGAACGGGTGTGGCTGTCCTGGCTGCCCGAGCACTCCTACGCGCTGTCCGACTGACCGACCCCGACCGGGTCCGCGGACACCGCTCCGGACCGGCCCGGTCCCCAAGCCGCATCCCCCGATCAGAAGCAGGGAATTCGACATGAACCACCGTCCTCGCCTGAACCCAGACCCTTCGCTCCTGCGCGGTCTGACCCGCCGCCGACAGCGAGGCTCCCTCGCCGTGCCCGGCATCAGCCGTCGCAGCACCCTTCAGGCGGGCGGCGTGGCCGCCGCCGCGCTCGCCCTGTCCGCCTGCGGGGTCGGCGGCCAGCAGCGCGACGCTGAGCCCGTCGAGGACTACTGGGGTGACAAGGAGCGGACCGGCTCCCTGCGGTTCGCCAACTGGCCGCTGTACATGGACTCCGAGCGCACGCAGCTCCAGCAGTTCACCGAGGCCACCGGGATCGAGGTGGACTACAAGGAGGACGTGCAGGAGGCGGCACCGTTCTTCGGGCAGATCCAGCCCAAGCTCGCCAACGGCGACGACACCGGCTACGACCTGATCGTGTTGCCCAACGGTTTCGAGCTGGCCAAGCTGATCGAGCTCGGCTACCTCGCGCAGCTGGACCACACCCGGTTGAACAACTACGCCGACTACGCGGGTGAGATCTACAAGAACACCGCCTACGACCCCGGCAACAAGTACACGGTCCCCTACACCTCGGGCATCACCGGCATCGCCTACAACCCGGAGTACGTCGACCGGGAGATCACGAGTATCGCCGACCTGTGGGACCCGGCGTTCGAGGGCAAGGTCGGCATGATGGCCGACGCCCAGGAGATCGCCAACTTCGGTCTGCTCAAGAACGGCGTCAACCCGGCCGACTCCACCCGGGAGGACTGGGAGGCCGCGGCCGAGGCCCTGCGCGAGCAGCGCGACGCCGGGATCGTGCGCGCCTACTACGGCCAGGACTTCATCCAGCCGCTGACCAACGGCGACCTGTGGATGACCATGGCCTGGTCGGGCGACATCTACCAGCAGAACGCCGAAGAGGGCACGAACCTCAAGTTCGTCGTCCCCGACGAGGGCGCCACGATCTGGACCGACTGCATGATGATCCCCTACACCTCGCAGGCGCCGGTCGACGCGATCGAGCTGATGAACTTCCTCTACGAGCCGGAGATCGCCGCCGGACTCACCGAGTACATCGCCTACATCACCCCGGTTCCCTACGTCCAGGAGGTCATGGGGGAGTGGGCCGACGCCGAGGGTGACAGCGAGCGCGGCCAGGCGCTCAGGGAGATGGCCGAGAGCTCGCTCGTCTTCCCGACCGAGGCCGAGTACCAGCGGCTGCACAACTACGTGAACCTGGCCGCCGAGGACCAGGAGGGGTTCGCATCCCTCTTCCACGCCATCACACAGAGCTGACCGCCATGAGCAACCGAAAGACCACTCCCTACGTGCTGGTGCTGCCGGCCTGGGTCTGGCTGGCCATGTTCTTCGTCGTGCCCATCGGCGGGATGCTGTCGCTGTCGCTGACCACGGGCAACGTGGTCACCGGCTTCCAGCAGACCTTCGAGGTGGGCAACTACGTCGAGGCCGTCGCCACCTACTGGGAGCAGATCGTCCGCTCCCTGTTCTACGGGGGCTGCGCCACACTGCTGTGCATCGCCATCGGCTACCCGATGGCCTACTGGATCGCGTTCCGGGGCGGGGCGCACAAGTCCACGTACCTGCTGCTCATCCTGCTGCCGTTCTTCGTGTCGTTCGTGCTGCGGACCATCTCCTGGCGGTTCCTGCTCGCCGACAACGGCGTCGTGTTGGGCACCCTGAAGTCAGTCGGGCTGCTCCCGTCCGACGCGGCCGTCCTCAACTCCTCGCCCGCCGTGATCCTGGGCCTGGCCTACAACTTCCTGCCGTTCATGGTCCTACCGATCTACGCCGTTCTGGAGCGCATGGACCCGCGCATGGTGGAGGCCGCCCACGACCTGTACGCGGGCCGGGTCCAGGCCTTCCTGCGGGTGATCCTGCCGGTGTCCCTGCCCGGGGTGTTCGCCGGCGTGCTGATGACCTTCATCCCGACCAGTTCCGACTACGTCAACTCGTCGGTCCTGGGCGGCACGCACAACACGATGATCGGCAACGTCATCCAGACCCAGTACCTGGTCAACAACAACTACCCGATCGCCTCGGCGATCACCTTCGTCCTCATGGGGCTCCTGCTGGTCGGCATCTTCAGCTACGCGCGGGCCCTGGGAACCGAGCGGGTCATGGAGGTGCACACGTGAGCACCGGAGTCCACACACCCACCGAGCCCGCCCCGCAGACCCCGGAGAACACGGGGGCCGTGAAGCGGTCCGCGCGCCCGCGACGACGGATCGACTGGGGGCGCGTCTACACGATCGCGGTCCTGGCCTGGCTGTTCCTGCCGATCCTGTTCATGGCCGCGTTCAGCTTCAACGACCCGGCCGGGCGACACAACGTCACCTGGCAGGGGTTCACGTTCCGCTGGTACCAGGACGCGCTCGCCTACCCCGACCTGAACCAGGCGATGTTCAACTCGGTGAGCATCGCGCTCCTGACGATGGTCATCTCCGGGGCGCTCGGCACCCTCCTCGGCCTGGCGCTGGGCCGCTTCACCTTCCGGGGCAAGCAGCTCACCAACCTGGTGATGTTCTCAGCGATCAGCGCGCCCGAGGTGGTCATCGGCGCCGCCCTGCTGTCCACGTTCCTGATGATGAACATCACCACGGGCTACTGGACGACGGTCGTCTCGCACGTGATGTTCTGCGTGTCCTTCGTCGCCATCACGGTCCGGGCGCGCGTCATCACGCTGGACCCGCGGCTGGAGGAGGCCGCACGCGACCTGGGCGCCGGACCGTTCACCACGTTCCGGCTGGTCACCCTGCCGATGCTGTTCCCGGCGGTGATGTCGGGCGGGCTGCTGGCCTTCGCACTGTCGATCGACGACTACATCATCACCTCCTTCGTCAGCGGTGACGTGACGACCTTCCCCCTGTGGATCTGGGGCACCACCCGCGTCGGTATCCCGCCGCAGGTCAACGTCATGGGCACGCTGCTGTTCCTGGTGGGTGTGGTTCTCGCGGTGGTGAACGTCATCAGCAGCAGACGCAGGAGGTGAGCGGTCGGGACGTCTCCGCGGGGACGTCCCGACGCCACCGAGCCACACCGACCCCGCGCGGCGGCGTCCCCGCGGATCCCGGATCCCGGGTGTGTCGTACGTGCGGTGGGGGAGGCGTTCCGGCACCATCCGTCCATGCCGGACCACCTCCCCCTTTCCCCGGACAGGGGATCCGTGCCCGCCGGACGTCGGCGGACACGGTCACGAGAAAGCGGAGTGATAACCCATGGCCGACGGAGCGACCGCGCGAGCGGAGAGGGCGTTGAAGGGCGCCCGCCCGAAGGTCTTCTGGCTGGACCCCGAGATCGAGGGCCACGACGTGCCCGAACCCGCACCGTCCCTGACCGGGGACGTCCACGCCGACCTCGTCGTGGTCGGCGGCGGGTTCAGCGGACTGTGGACCGCGCTCCTCGCCAAGGAGCGCGACCCCGACCGTGACGTGGTGCTGGTGGAGGCGAGGACCGCCGGGTGGGCGGCCTCCGGGCGCAACGGCGGGTTCTGCGCGGCCAGCCTCACCCACGGGTACGACAACGGCGCCGAGCGCTGGCCCGAGGAGGTCGGCGAACTGGAGCGGCAGGGACGCGCCAACCTCGACGGGATCGAGGAGGCGGTCCGGCGGTACGGGATCGAGTGCGAGTTCGAGCGCACCGGGGAGATCCTCGTGGCCACCGCGCCCTGGCAGGCGGAGGGCTTCGAGGAGTCCGCGGCGGCCATGCACGAGCTGGGGTACGAGGCCCACGTGTGGGACGCCGAGCGGATGCGTCAGGAGGTGGATTCGCCCACCTATGTCGGCGCGCTGTACGAGCCCGACGCGGTCGCCATGGTGCACCCGGCCAAGCTCGCCTGGGGGCTGCGGGCCACGTGCCAGGAGCTGGGCGTGCGGATCTTCGAGAACACGCCCGTGCGGGCGATCCGGTCCACGCACTCCGGGCTCCGCTTGGAGACCAGTGCCGGGGCCCTGCACGCGCAGAAGGTCGCGTGGGGCACAGGGGCCTTCCCAGGGCCGCTGCGCCGCCTGAGGCACTACCTGGCTCCGGTGTACGACTACGCCCTGATGACCGAGCCGCTCAGCGACGAGCAGATGGCGTCGATCGGGTGGAAGGGCCGCCAGGGCGTCGGCGACGCCTCGAACTTCTTCCACTACTACCGTCTGACCTCGGACAACCGCATCCTGTGGGGCGGCTACGACGTCGTGCACCACTACGGCGGCAAGGTGCGCCCCGAGTTCGACCAGCGGCCGGAGACCTTCCAGAAGCTCGCCGAGCACTTCTTCGAGAACTTCCCGCAGCTGGAGGGCGTGCGGTTCACGCACACCTGGGGCGGGGTGATCGACACGTGCAGCCGGTTCTCCGGGTTCTTCGGCACCGCGCACAAGGGACGCCTGGCCTACGCGGCCGGATACACCGGCCTCGGCGTCGGGGCGACGCGCTTCGGCGCGCAGGTGATGCTCGACAAGCTCGACGGCCTGGACACCGAGCGCACCCGGCTGCGGATGGTGCGGGAGAAGCCGCTGCCGTTCCCGCCGGAGCCGGTGCGGTCGCTGGGGATCGAGCTGACGCTGCGGGCGACGGCCGCCGCCGACCGCAACGACGGAAAACGCAATCTCTGGCTGCGGACCCTGGACGCGATGGGTCTGGGCTTCGACAGCTAGGCAGTGCCTTGTGGGGCCCGCCGCTTCGGACCGGGTTCGGGCGCGCCGGGGTGCATGCTTCGAACACGAGGACCCCGGGTCCGGGGGAGTGAGGGCTCCCGGACCCGGACGGGTGCGGCCCGGGTCGACGATCGGCCCGGGCCGCGACGCGTCGGGCGTCCGGCGGCGCGGTGCCGCCGACCCTCGTACCCAGACGAAGGCGAACCCCCGGCGGCCAGGTCCCGCCCCTCCGCCATGGACACGGGGTAGGTGTACAGCTCCAGGATGGACAGACTGGAGGTGAACGCCAGCAGGCCCCGGCCCGGCCGCGGCCGGGAGCCCGTGTGTCCGTCGTGGGAGTCAGCCCCGGCCGTTCCCCGCTGCCGCACTGAGCCGCTGGGTGTGCACGTCGAACACCGCGTCGCAGGCGTCGCGCACCGCGTCGTTGTGCGTGGCCACGACCACGGCGCAGCCCTCGCGCGCCATGCCTCGAAGCGTATCGATCACCATCCGCCCGTTGTCCTCGTCCAGGGCTCCGGTCGGTTCGTCGGCCAGCACGACCGACGGACGCTTGACCATCAGGCGCGCGAGCGCGACGCGCTGCTGCTCACCGCCCGACAGGCGGTGCACCACGGCCTTCTCGCGACCGGCGAGACCGACCCGTTCCAACGCCTCGGCGTGCGAGGTCCGGTCCCGCCCGACCACGTCGAGGTTGTCCCGGATCGTGCCGTTCTCGATGAGGGCGTAGTTCTGGAACAGGTAACCCAGGTGCGCGCGGCGGAAGCGGCGACGCCCCCCCGCGCCGAGCCGGGTGACGCTTCGGCCCCCGTGCATGACGTCTCCCGCGCTGGGGCGCTCCAGCAGGCCCAGGCAGTTGAGCAGGGTGGTCTTGCCTGACCCCGAGGGGCCGACGAGCGCGAGCAGCTCGCCGGTCTCGACGGTCAGGTCGACGTCCTTCCACAGGGTGCGGTCTCCGAAGGACTTGGCCAACCGGGCCGTGCTGATCATGGGAACTCCTTACGCCTGGGAGGCGCCTTCGAGGACGATGCGGCGGTGGAAGGACGCCAGCGCCGTGACGGTGATCGCGAGGGAGGCCACGGCGATCGCTGCGGCATAGTACGGTTCCGTGCCCGTGGTGGTCATCAGCCCCCGGGGAAGGGGGTTGCCCGGGTCGTTGGCCGCGGCCAGGGCAGACAGTGTGTCCCACACCGCCCACGCCACGAAGGCCAGCGCGATCAGCCCCTCGACCGCCAGCAGCCGGCGGTGCGTGGCGACGAACGACCATCCGCTGATGTGCCTGGCGAAGATTTCCTGTGCCCGGGTGCGTACATGGATGACGCACGCGGCCATGGCGGTCAGGACCAGCACGGCCGTCGCGCCGACGAGGTTGAACATCTCGGTGCGCAGCGTGGTCAGGGTGTTGGCGTGCGCCACCAGCGCACTGGTGGTGAGCGTCTCGACCATTGAGATGTAACGGGACGCCTGCGGGTCGCTGGCGCGGAACTCCTCCACGACGCCGGGGGCGGGGAAGATGGTCTCCCGCGCGGACATGTGAGTGACGTAGCTGGTGTCGGACAGGACCTGACCGTTGGGTAGGGCGATGAGCACCGGTTCGTACACCAGCGGCAGGAACAGCGGTCGCCCGCCGCCTTCCATGCCGTAGGTGAACAGTGTCTGGCCGTCGGCCGCGGGAAGGACCTCGACATCGAGGGCGCGTTCGGACTCGCTCGCCCCACTGAGCCAGTTCTCCGTCGACGCGACGATCTGCTCGGTGTGCTCCGCAGCCGAGTCCGGGATGATCACGCGGACCTCGTCGCCCGATCCGTACCGCTCGCCGGAGGGCGCGAGGACCTCCTGTTCGGCGAGATAGGTGTCGTTGACCAGGAGGATCCGCAGGTCGATCGCGGGGGGCGCCACGCCGGCGGGATCGGGCGGGACGAACTCCAACGGGCTCTGATGCGCTGCCAGGACCATGTCGCCGTCGGCGTCGACCCGCCGGAGCCAAGGGCCGAGCGCGTCGTCGACCGCGTCGGCATCCGCCCAGCCGTAGTTGGAGCTGAGCGCGGGGCGTGAGGTATCCGGATACTCCTCGTACAGCTCTAGGGCGGCGCTCTGCTCCCGGGCACTCTGGGCGGACAGGGCGATCGCGCTGACGATGACCAGGGACAGCGCCAGCACGGGCACGCGCACCAGGTAGATCGCGACCGTGGTGCTGCGCACCGGCAGGCGGCCCTTGAGCGCCGGGAGGATCCCGGTGGCGTGCACCAACCCGAGTGTCCCCGCGTGCACGAGCAGGCACGGCACGATCAGCAGCCCCAGGAACACCAGGGCCAACGGCGTGTAGAAGCCCAGTTGGTTCCAGCCGTTGTAGACGCCGAGGAACCCCAGGGTCGCCGCAGTCGCAATGGGGAGCGCGATCGCGCACAGTCGACCGACCCGGCCCAGGTCGGTCCGGAGAACACGCAGGTAGGAGTGGCCCTGGAGCCGCCGGACGGCGTACTCGCGAGAGCCGAGCAGGACCCCGGCGCCGACGGCGGTCACGCTCCCCAGGAGCGCGACAGCCACCAGGTTGAACAGTCGGCCCCCGGTGAAGTAGTGCCACAGCTGGGTGACCGTCGTGCCGGTTGCCTCACGCAGCCCGTGTTCGGCCAGCGCTTCCCGCAGGGCGGGTTCGGCCTGGGGCGCGCCGAGGACGAGGTAGTGGCCGTTGGGGCCAACGTCGCCGAACGCGTCGATGGGGTGGGTCCGGACCGTCATGGCGCGGCTGAACGAGGGGTACCCCGAGTCCAACCAGTCGGCGTAGTGCGAATCGGGGTCGGACACTGCCAGGTACATGTGCACCAGCGTCGACGGTTCCTCGACGTCGGGGATCACGTAGGCGATCGCCGCGCCGTGGTCGTCGGCGATCCGTTGGACGCTGGCCGCGACCTCGGCGTTGTCGTGCGTGCCGTCGTTCTCACTGATCCAGACCAGTTCCGAGTCCTCCAGGACGTAGATGGTCTGCTCCGCGGTGGTTGCGAGGAGGAAGGCGATGACGGCGGCGAAGGCCAGGCACGCGCTGTAGGCGAAGGAGAGGATGCGGTTGGGCACCTGCTGGTCCTGTCACGGGAGGGGCGGCCCGCCGGGGCAGGATGCTGGCGGGCCGCGTCGAGTTCGGTGGTCAGCAGCTCGTGCGCCAGTACGTCTGGTTGTTGCCGAGCGCCTTCGGCGCCGCAGCCCTGGACCATTCCCCCGCAGGTGCTGAGTCACGGACCGTGTACGCACCCACGGCCGTAGATCCGTGGCACACGGAGCCGTGATGGTAGTTCGACCACGTGACGCCGGCGCCGGCCACTCCTTGCGAGCCGTGTGACCAGGTGCCGCCGCCGACGTATTCGACGACGGCCGCAGCCACTCCAGCAGTGCCCACGGTGATACCAGAGGCGATGAGCGCAGCGATGGAGATACGTTTGAAAGCGTTCATGAATAAGCTCCTTAGGCTAGCATGAGGTCCGGTAGTAGGACTGGTTGTTCGTCCATGCTCTGGGTGCACTCGCGCGTGATGTGCCGCCTGCTGGTGCCGAGTCCCTGACCACCGTTGTGCCCACTGCGGTGGACCCGTGGCAAACGGAACCGTGGTAATAATTCGAGTACACGCGGGTTTCGGTGATTCCGTGGTACCAAGTTCCACCGCCAACGTAATCGACATCGGCAGCTGCGATTCCTGCCGCACCCAGCGCGAGACCACTGGTCAATAGCACTGTCACGGTTGTGCGTCTAAAATTGATTTTCATGGGGATCCTTGCCGGAAAAAAAGGGGGGTAAGAATGTGAGTCAAATTCTCGCTTGCTCACTGCGTGAAAATCTAACAGTTGCCAACCAGTCAGGGCAATTGACTGTAACGTGGAGAAATTCGGATTCGCCCGTGGAATGTGCCTTCCCACCTGGCGTTTCTCGTGCCGGTGGCACCTATGGCCGCATGTGGCCACTCGCGTGCCGTGCGTGATGTGCCGTCGGAAAGAGGTGGGTAAGGCCGGGTAAGGGTTCTCCCGGGCGATACGCAAAGCGGCGTGGCGCGGCCGTCGGATCGCCGATCCGTGTCCAGTATGGTGACGTCCGCCTCACCCAGATCCACCGCGTGGCCGCCCACCGGCCCGAGTTCCCAGGCTGCGCGGTGTCAGCGTGTGCGGCTCCGGAACCCCGGCACGGGTTCCGGAGCGCTCGGAACCCTCGCCCCGAGCCCGGTCAGTACCCGCGCCAGGCGCCCCGCTGGTAGTCGATCACGCGGGGGTGCATCAGGGTGGACTCCTCCACCCCGGGGTCGCGTCGGTCCATCGGGAACACCAGGGACGCGGCGAGCAGGTCCTCGTCGAGGAAGCGCAGGGGCGGCGCGTCCCCGGGCAGGGTCGGAGTCGGCGCCGCCTCCTCCGTGGCCAGGTAGAACCCCCAGTTCCCGAACGAGGGCACGTCCACGTTGTACGGGGTCGAGGCCAAACCGGCCTCCTCCAGGGTGTGGTTCACGCTCCAGAACGCCTCCGGGGCGAAGAACGGGGAGCCCGCCTGGACGACGAGGCGCCCGTCCTCGGCCATGGCCTCGGCGACCAACGCGTAGAACTCCACCGAATACAGCTTCGAGGTGCCCACGTCGTCCCCGTCCGGAAGGTCGGCGACCACGGCGTCGAACTCCCGTCCGTTCTCCTGGAGCCAACGGAAGGCGTCGGTGTGCACGACCTCCACCCGCGGATCCTCGAACGAGTCCTCGTTGACCTCACGGATCACCGGGTCGGTCGACGCCAGTTCCACGACCGCCGGATCGAGGTCGACCAAGGTCACCGAGGAGACGTCGTCGTAGGCCAGGATCTCCCGCAGGGCCAGGCCGTCGCCGCCGCCCAGGACGAGGACGTCCTCGCGGGGGCCGTCCATCACCGGGTGGATCAGCGACTCGTGGTAGCGGTACTCGTCCAGGGTGGAGAACTGGAGCGACCCGTTGAGGAACATCCGTACGTCCTCGCCGTCCACCGACCGGGTGAGCACGATCTCCTGGTACTCGGAGCGCTCGGCGTACACGATCGGGTCGCGGTACAGCGCCTGGCGCGCGTCGATCTCGAACTGGTCCGCGTAGGCGAAGGCCAGCCCGAGTACGCCCAGGACGACGACCAGCCCCGCGGTCAGCCCCGCGTAGGCGCGTCGGCCCAGCTGGGCGCGGAACAGCCACAGGACGACGGCCACACCCACCACGGCGTTGAGCGCGCCGACCATGACCGAGCCCTTGGGCAGCCCCAGGAGGGGGAGCAGCACGAACGGGAACGCGAGGCCGCCGATGAGGCCGCCGACGTAGTCCGCGGCGAACAGGTCGGCGACCGCGTCGGAGGCGTCCTGCCGACGGATGCGCTGGATCAGCGTCATCAGCAGGGGGATCTCCACTCCGATGAGCGCGCCGATGACGAACGCGAGCACCACCAGCGCGGGCTGGTAGGCGGAGAACCAGGCGAAGGCCCCGTACAACAGGAGCACCGACAACCCGCCGACCAGTGACAGCAGGCCCTCGACGACCGCGAAGGACAGCGCGGGGTTGCCCTGGAACCGTTTGGACAGCAGTGAGCCGACCCCCATGGCGAACACCATCACCGACAGCACCACGGAGGCCTGGGTGATGGTGTCGCCCAGCAGGTAACTGCCGATCGCCACCAGCGCGAGCTCGTACACCAGACCGCACGCGGCGCACACGAACACCGCCGTCAGTACGAGGAACCGCGCCACACGGGGCGGAACCGGGAGTCTGGAGGCCGGTCGGTCGGTGGTCTCGGTCAACGGAGCACGCCTAACTGTGGAGAGGGGCCGACCGTGGTCTCGGGCCGGCCGGTGCGGTGGTTCCCGTCCCTCAGGTGAGGGCCGCCGCGACCACCAGGGCGATGGCCACGTGCGCCGTGGCACTCACCCACGTGGCCGGGTGCGGCTCGGGGCTGCTGATCATCCGGGCGATCTTGACCGGGGTGATGAGGTCGATCAGGAGGAAGGACACCGCCATGACGGCCAGGCCGATCGCGCCGTAGACCGCGGTGGACAGGAGGCCTGCGGCCACACTCACCTCGGACTCGCTGCTGAGGATCGCGGAGAGCACGACGATGGCCGTCCCCAGCGTGTTGGCCGACACCAGGAGCACCGCGTTGGTGTTGCGGTCCTCCCAGATGAGCTTGTGCAGCTTGCCCGGTGTGAGGAGGTCGACCACCAGGTAGCCGACGATGAGGACGGCGATACCCACGCCGCCGTAGGCGAGGGCGGACAGGGAGTTGAAGAGAAGGTCGTTCATGGTCCTTGCCTGCGAGGTTGGGGGAAGGGGGTCGTGATGTCGTGGTGCATGCCGTGACGTGCCTGAATGCTACTTGCCGAAGCCGGAGCCGCCACCGCGGTAGCTGCTGCCGCCGCCGCTGTTGNAAGAGGCCGCCTCCGCCGCCGGAGCTGTTGTAGCCGTTCTCGCAGTCGTCATCGTCGTAGGTCGGGTCCGAGACGTAGTCGTCGTCCGGGCAGTAGTTGGTCGAGCCGTTGTCACAGGACGCGATCAGCACCAGGATCACGATGACGGCAAGGACGATGAGGACCACCGTCAGCAGTGTCCTGTTCTTTCCTTCGTCGTCCATGAAGGGATCTCCTCACGGTGGGGGATGGTCGCGGACGGGCCCGGAATCCGGCTCGCCGCGTCGTTGGACATGTGGAATCGATGGCGCCGGACCGCTCGGCGCGGCCGGACGCTCCCCGGGGGCAGGGGGACCCGGCGGCACCGGGAGGGGGCCGTCGGCCCGGTCGAGGTGGTCAGGACCAGGCGGGGCGGACACACGTGTCGGGGGGCGCTCGCCCCCCGACACCGCAGGGTACCGCCCCTACTTACCGGAGCCGCTGCCCCCGCCGCGGTGGTCGCCGCCGCTGCCGCTGCTGTTGGAGCCGCCTCCGCCACCGCCGAAAAAGAAGAAGAAACCGCCCCCTCCGCCGCTGCGGCCGCCGTCGCAGTCGTCGTCATCGTCCGTGGGTGTGGTGTTGGGACCGGACCCGTAGGCGCCGCCGGGGGCGTTCGTCGGGCTGGGGGTGCTACCGGCGCGACGGCAGTCGTCGTCCCCACCGCCTCCACAGGAGGTCAGCAACAGAGCGAGCAGGGCCGATCCGACGACCACGCCGAGTCTCGCGGTCGGGGTCCGGACGGTGGTGGGGGGCATGGTGGCTCCTCGGTCAGGGGGTGATGGTCGCCGTCGTCGAGACCAGTTCGCCGCTCTGGGGATAGGCGTGCCAGGTCCGCCAGCCGAGGGGGGCCTGAGGGTTCAGGTGCAGCGCGGTCACGGCGAGGGGGTCACCGGGAAAGGTGACGTACAGGCCGCCGGGGGAATCGGCCACCTCGTCACGGAGGCGGCCGATCCGGCGGGAGAGGTCGT